>JANQQY010000616.1 GCA_028284845.1 Spirochaetales bacterium | reverse complement strand
GGCGACTCAAGTCGCCGGAGGCGCTCGCGCCGTTGATGACCGCCTTCACCCCGGATCACATCGTCTATGCGGGGATCGAACCGCTGTTTCTCGCAGCCGGATCGCTCCACACGGCATCCGGCGTGAGGAGCCAGATTCAGGAGTACGAGGTTACTCACGGGAAGCGTCCTCGCATCCTTGCGGTCGAGGGCCTGGGCGTCTTTGGCGTAGACCACACTCCGAACGGAGCGGAGAAAGCCGTCGCCCTCTTCTTGGACGAGGTGAAGATTGCAGCGTATGCGGAGTCGTTCGGCGGCGCACGACCGCTCGATCAGCACTTGATCGAGTTCATCGACAGCTGGGAAGTTGAGCGATACCGAAAGAAGACCTCAGGGGTGAAGGGATGAACGTAGCCGTTATTGACGTTGGCAAGACGAACAAAAAGATACACATCTACGACGAATCGCTTTCACTCATCGATAGCAGGTCGCGCTCGTTCGATTCGGTAGAACGTGAGGGTCTCCTCGTCTTCCCGTCTGAAGCGATCGAGGAGTGGCTCTTTGACAACCTTGGCGACCTTGCTTCTCGCGTGGGTTTTGATCTTGTCGCAATCACAACACACGGAGCAACCATCACGGCTGTCCGCGAAGACGGAACGCTCGCCCTCCCCATCATCGACTACACCTACGAGCCGGGCGATGAGTTTCACGAAGAGTTTTATAGGCTCTACGGCGCACCGGACGATCTCCAGCAGTCGACCGCCTCTCTGCCCTTGCCCGGCCTTCTGAACGTTGCCCAGACCATCCACTTCTTCAAGACCCGGTACCCTGTGGAGTGGAGCGAGACGGCGCACCTCCTGCTCTATCCGCAGTATCTCGCCTACAAGCTGACAGGGATTCCATCGAGCGACGTAACCTACGCCGCCTGCCACGGCTTCCTCTACGACTTCGCCTCGCAAGGCTTCTGTCACGTTGCGCGACAGCTTGATGCGCTCGACCGGCTTCCGCAACCGGTTCGCCTTCCGGGTGAGATCCTTGGAGTCGTTGATCCGGAGGTTGCCGGACGGACAGGCATGCTCCCCACGACTCGGGTCCTCGTTGGTGTGCACGACTCCAACTCCTCGCTGCTCCCCTATCTGATCAAAAAAACCGACGAGGACTTCATTGTGAACTCGAGCGGGACTTGGTGCGTCGCCATGCATCCGGAGAGCAGCGTCGACATCCAGGAGGACGAGATTGGAAAGGCTGTCTTCTACAACGCCTCCGTCTTTGGCGAGCCGGTGAAGACATCGATCCTCATGGGCGGTCAAGAGTTTGATACCCACGTGACGCTTCTCAAGGAGCGTGCCGGACTAGGGACGCTGCCGGAGATTCCAGCCTCGCTCTACGAAGATGTCGCGTCACAGGCCAGTGAGTTTATTCTTCCGGCCATCGTCCAGGGGACCGGTCAGTTCCCGGACTCCAAGGCGAGGATCATCTCCGGCGATCTGGTGTACCCCTTTGATGCGATCCAGGCCGGTGGTGAGCTGCCTTCACTCGCCTCTGATCACGCCCGTTACATCGCCGTCTTGAACCTCTCGCTCGCGATTCAGACAGTGACCGCGCTCTCTCGGGTAGGGCTTGGCCCGGGCGTCACCGTCTATACCGAGGGCGGATTCCGCAACAATCCCGACTACAACGCCCTGATCGCGGCCCTCGTTCCCGAGGCGATCTTCAGGTTGAGTGGGATGGCCGAGGCCACCTCCTACGGTGCTGCGCTGCTTGGTCTCGCAGCGGCACGAGAGATCGATCCTCGCGAACTGGGTGGCCTCTTTGAGCTCGAGCAGGAGCGGGTGAGTCCGATGCAGGTTCCCTCCCTTGCCTCCTATGCCGCAGAGTTTCACAGACAATTGACTCCGTAGGAGTTCCACGACCGATTCCGTATACTCGCTGGTGAACGAGGCGACCATGACGATTATTCCAGCAATAGACATCCTTGGAGGCGAGTGCGTTCGCCTCGTGCAAGGCGATTACGACGAGGCGACCGTCTACGAGAAGGACCCCGTCGTGATGGCACGCAAGTTCGCCGATGCCGGCGCTCGCCGGATTCATGTGGTCGACCTCGATGCGGCGCGCGGAGACAGCCGTTCCAATCGAAAGAAGATTCGCAAGATTCGACGTGCCGTCGACGCCACCATCCAGTTGGGCGGCGGCATCCGACGGGATGAGGATATTGAAGAGCTCCTCGACCTTGGCATCGATCGCCTGGTCATTGGCACCGCGTTTGCTCGGAAACCTGACATGGTCGCCGGCTGGGTCGCTCACTACGGCGAGATCTTTCTCGTCGGCATCGACGCGCGTGACGGAATCGTCCGCATCTCGGGATGGGAGAAGGAGACTGAGCACAAGGACACCGACTTGGCCGCCAAGGCCGGAGAGTCCCGTGTGTCCGGCGTCATCTACACCAGCATCGAGCGTGACGGACTCTTGGGTGGTCCGGACATCGAGCGGACCAATCTCATCGCGGAGAAGGCGGGCGTTCCCGTCATCATGAGCGGCGGAGTTGGGAGTGCCGAGCACCTCGCGGAGGTGCGGGCGAAAGCCTCTGAGAATGTCGTGGGAGTAATCGTGGGTCGTGCGATTTACGAGGGAGCCGTCGAACTCACCGATCTCTTCACCGATGATGCGTCGAAGGGGATCGACCTCTTTGAGTGGTGACACGATGAACCGGCCGATCGTCATCTGCGATCCACAGGGCAAGCCGATTCTTGCGCTCCTCACCAACGAGAAGGGCGTCAAGAAGAGCGTTGAGCGCGGCGAGCTCTGGGCACTTCATCCTGAGACAGAGCGGCTCCTTCCGGTCTTCCCGGGCGTCACAGCGACCATTGCGGACAATGGCGGCTGGGTGATGGCGACCCTGTCAGAAGCGCCCCACGCCGAGCCGTTCTCCGGCGGAAGTGAGTCTGGGTCCGGAGCCGGTGCCCCGACGCCTGTCGGGGATACGCCGAACAGCAGTACCGGCTCTGAAGGCACCGACGGCTCCGTGCGGCGCGACTCGTCCGCCGTCAATCGGGCAGCGAGCAACATAGCCGCCATCGGTGACGTGCTTGCGGATCTGGCTGCGACCATTCGTGATCGACACGCGGAAATGCCGGAAGGCAGCTATACGACGCACCTCTTCTCGTCCGGCCCTGAGAAGATCCGAAAGAAGGTTGGCGAAGAGGCGATTGAGGTGGTCCTGGCGAGCGACACTGTACACTTGGTGAGCGAGACCTCAGACCTCATCTACCACCTGCTGGTGCTCTTCGAGGCGGAGGGCATCCCACTCGCCGAGATCGCGGCAGAACTCGACCGGCGCTGACGTCTCGTTGCGCGAGGCTCCAGTGGCCGGCTCATCGCGCTGAAGACCGCCCGGACAATGTCCTGACGACTGTCCGATCGCGCGGACGACCGCCCGTCCAATCGCGCGGACGGCAGCCCACGCTCGCCGAGACTTACTACCGTGAGATGCGTGAGGCGATCTGGGAGCCCATCTCCGGGGTAGCCACCGAGGTCTCGCCCGCTGCAGCGATGTCCGCCGTCCGGAAACCTGCCTTGAGCGTGCCTGCGACCGCATTCATCACCGCCTGATACCCTTCCTCGAGCCCGTAGCTGTGCCGAAGGAGGAGCGCCGCAGAGAGGATCTGTGCGATTGGATTGGCGATGCCTTGTCCGGCGATATCCGGGGCTGAACCGCCGGCCGGTTCGTAGAGTCCAAAGACCGGCTGCCCAACACTGCCGGAACGGGAATCAGCAAGCGACGCGCTCGGTAGCAATCCGAGCGAACCGGTGATCATACTCGCCTCATCTGAGAGGATGTCACCAAACATGTTGCCGCAGAGAAGCACGTCGAACTGGCGCGGGTTTTTTACGAGCTGCATTGCAGCGTTGTCCACGTACATGTGGGTGAGCTCCACATCCGGATAGTCGGTTGCGACCTCCGTGACGACCTCGCGCCAGAGCACCATCGTCTGCAGCACATTTGCCTTGTCGATCGAACAGAGCTTTCGTCCACGAGCCTGCGCGGCGGCAAACCCCAGGTGGGCGATTCGTTCGATCTCGCTCCTGGTGTAGACCATGGTGTCCATGCCACGCTCGGAGTCCCTCGCTTTGGGCTCTCCAAAGTAGATGCCGCCGGTCAGCTCTCGGACCACCAGGAGATCAAGGCCGGCGCCAATGATGTCCGAACGAACCGGCGAGGCGGCAACGAGCTCCGGGAAGATGATCGCCGGTCGAAGGTTGGCGAAGAGACCAAAGACTTTCCTCAACGGAAGGAGGGCAGCGCGCTCCGGCTGCTCCTCCGGCGGGAGCGACTCCCACTTTGGGCCGCCCACGGATCCAAAAAGGATTGCCTCCGCGTTTCTGCACGTCTCGAGCGTCGACTCCGGAAGAGCCGATCCATGGTTGTCGATCGCGATACCACCAACGTCGGCCTCGTCAATCTCCACG
>JANQQY010000615.1 GCA_028284845.1 Spirochaetales bacterium | reverse complement strand
GGCGCCGACTCGCCTCCCGCGCCGGTGAGTCCCACGGCAAGAAGCAGGCCGCGTGCGAGCGCAGGCTCAAGTGTTGCTACTTGCTCTGGAGTGAGCTCGTTTAGAACGGCAATCGCCTCGTTCGCCAGCGCAGGATACCGTTCCTGAAGCGATGCAGCTGCCGGATCATTCGGGTCGACTATCCGGTATGCCGTTCGGAGTCGTTCCGCGTCCGTTGGGCCGGTGAAGAGAAGGGTCGCCTCGAGCGTGCTCACCCGCATCGCCTCCGGCACGGCCGACTCAACACCACCCTGCTGGATTCCAACGTTCACGATTTGAGACATATAGTCGGGCAGGGCAAGCTCTGCGTTTGCCTGGCCAAAGAGCAGCACCATGGCGAGGATGATCATCCCCACGTAGGGCTTGAGGTACTTCGCGATTCGTCTCATTCGTTACTCTCTCCCAGCGCAGGCATTCGCTCCGTCAGCAGTGTGAGCGCGGCAGCTGCACTCCTTCGTTCGTCTGGACTCAATGCATCCGCAAATCGATCGAACCACATGGTCCGATACTCAACGGCGTGCTGGACGATCTCCTCACCAAGTGATGTAAGATCGAGTGTCTTGGCACGCCGGTCTTCACGATTTTCGGTCCGGCTCACGAGGCCGTTCTGGACGAGTCGCTCGAACATCTGACTCGCCGCGGCGTTGCTGATTCCCATCCGATTCGCAAGATCAACCATTCGGCAGCCTCCCTCGTAGTCGAGACTCATGAGGGCAGCGAGCTGATGCATGGAAACCGATCGCTCGCGGGTGTACCGGAGCATTCCATGAAGCGACTGCTTGCGAGTCGTCTCGAGTAGCGCGCCCAGGGCATCCTTGAACTCAGATCGATAGTCGTTCTTCATTATTAATGCATCCTGATAGTTAAGTGAACTTAAGTTATTTCGCTCCGCCGACAACGGCAAGTGTCAAAGGTGGCTCCGGGCAGTAGGCCCGCGACCTGACGCCGCGTACAATGCTCCGTATGAACCTCGATACGATCTTCCAGATACGCAATGCGCAGAGCCGCTCCATATCAGCGGAGAACCCGGACGGAGCAAGGGCGGGTGGCGGGAGAGCGACTGCGGAGACGACGCTGCACCCGGGGTCCGCGGACGCCGCCAGGGAGTTGGGTCAGGGATGGAAGGTGAGCCCTTGCGCCTCGATCCCTGCCGGCTCGGTGTTCACCATGGCACGGATCACGGGCCCTGGAGTCGTGCGCCACGTCTGGATCACGGTAGCTCCGGAGTTCCTCCGGAACCTGGCGCTTGAGGTCTACTACGACGGCGCTTCTACTCCCGGCATTTCAGTCCCTCTGGGTGACTTCTTCTGTCAGGCATGGGGCGTTCGCTCTGCGGTCCTCGCGATTCCGGTGAATGTGAACAGCAGTGGAGGGATGAACTCTTTCTGGCCCATGCCGTTCTGCTCGTCCATCGAGATGCGAGTTCGAAACGATGGAGCGACCGATTGCGAGCACTTCTTCTATACGGTGAACTACACGCTCGAAGAGGTTGCCGATGACGCCGCCTATCTCCAGGCAAGTTGGCAACGCACCAATCCGCTCGTCCCCGGTACCGATCTCACGATCGTGGGCGAAGCGACGGGCCGTGGCCATTTCGTTGGGTGCTTCCTGGCGTGGCAGCAGAATAGCTCAGGTTGGTGGGGCGAGGGCGAGGTGAAGGTTTTTCTTGACGACGACGATGAGTTCCCCACGATCTGTGGCACGGGTACTGAGGACTACTTTGGCGGCGCCTGGTGCTTCGACGACGGCGACTACTCGGCGCCGTACATGGGGTTCCGTAGCATGATTGGAACGACGGCGACTGTAGGTGCCCGCATGGGCATGTACCGATTTCATCTCCCGGATCCCATCCACTTCGCCACACGCCTTCGTGTGACCTGTCAGGGCCTAGGATGGCGAAGCGGCCATCGCTACCACCAGGTACAAGACGACGTCGCCGCGACCGCTTGGTGGTATCAGCAGGCGCCGTTGAGCGCAGTGCCGGAGCTGCCGGACGCGGACAGCCGGGAACAGGTGTAGTGAGTCGTGCGATCGCTCCTCGTCGATCATCTACTCACCGGTACCAATTGTCCCGTACAGGTAGCGACGCCCCGCCTATGAATGGTAGACTCTCACGCAAGAGATGGTTGAGGTAATCGTTAGACAGATTGACGATTTATGGATCGGGCTCGCAATGGACGGGCCTGATTACGTTGCTACGGTCGTGGAGTCTTCTCACGAAGCGGCGACCCATGAGCTCGCCTCCTGCCTGCCTACACACCTTGAGACGACGGCCGGCGAGCCTCCCGCTCAGCGATTGATCTCCGCGGTCGAAATGGTCGCCCGGCTCGAGTACGGTGATGAGTCGGAGAAGACGTACTCACTTTCCAAGGCTCATCTGACCGGACCGGCATACCGAATTTACGGAGCGGCCGCGCAGATTCCGAAGGGCTATATCACCACCTACGGCGCGCTCGCTCGATCGGCTCACTCGGAGGCCCGTGCGGTAGGCCGGGCGATGGCGACCAACCCGCTCTACCCAATCGTGCCCTGTCATCGCGTGATTGGTTCCGACTTCTCGATGGTGGGATACGGTGGTCGCCAGGATACGGACGCTCTTACCAATAAGTACACTCGCCTTGAAGCCGAAGTCTCCGATCACCCCGAGGAACACTACCTCGAGATTGACGGGACCTACCTGCCGCTCTATCCCGTGGAATGGGCATTGGACGCTTCACGCGAAGCGGATGCCCGCCTTGCGTGGCGACGTCACGGCGTGGAGCTCGAGCAAGCAGAGGCCAGGGCTCAGCTGACCCTCTTCTGACCGCTATCCACGAGTGACCGAACCCATTACCTTTTGACGTCATGGCCAACCGAAGAGAGCTTTATGGCACTCTGAGCGCGTTTCTCGCCTTCTTCATCTGGGGAATCCTCCCGTTCTACTGGAAGTGGCTTGAGACGGTCCCGGCGGCCGAGATTCTTGGGCATCGCGTCTTTTGGTCTGCGATTCTTATGTGGATCACCGTTCTCGTGGTCTCCCGCCGGGCGGTTCGCAATGCCTTTCGCGACGGACGCGCCTTGCTTGTCGCCGCGGCCGCAGGGTTTCTTGTTGGCGCGAATTGGTTCATCTATACCTACAGCGTTGTTGCAGACCGAATTGTAGAGGCCAGCCTAGGCTACTACATCAATCCGTTGGTCAGCGTTCTGCTCGGCGTGGTAGTGCTTCGGGAACGCCTTACTCGGGTGCAGATCGTCGCGGTAGCTCTGGCCACCTCAGGTGTTCTTGTACTGGCCTTGAGCTACGGTCGGGTGCCGTGGATCAGTCTGGGGCTCGCGTTCAGTTTTGCAA
>JANQQY010000454.1 GCA_028284845.1 Spirochaetales bacterium | reverse complement strand
GTCATAGACCTCAAGTGCGGCGGTCTGTGCGGCCAGCGGATCGATCCCGGGCGCCAGGACGAGACTGACCGCCGATTCGCCATCCAAGTAGCCAGCCCTGACGACCTCGGCCGCGCCGGTCCCAAATCGATTCTCAGTGACTCGGAAATTCGACTCATCCAATCCCAGGAGAGGTTCTCCGTTTCTGTCAGTGACCGTCACGGCGGCAAAGACCGTGGGGAAATCGGCAGAGATCACATGGTCGATCTCAACGTTCAGACCCGTGTAGAGCTCCTCACTCGCAGCCATGACCAGAACCGAGCTTGAATCGTGGTCTGCAACGAGCAGATTGCGGTTGGCATCCACGGCGGCGCCCATAAACCGTCTTCCATCCGCAGACTCCGAGAGGACGCTCACAATCTCGGTTTCCACGTCGATCAGGTAGAGCACATTGCCGTCGCTGACCAGGAGTCGACGATCATCAAATGCCGAGAGCCCCTCCGGCGCCTGCATCAGAGGAAAGGTTATCTGGCTAAGGTAGTTCCCGCTCTCGTCGAAGGCGACGATTCGCCTGAGGTCGGTGTCGGCGACGAAGACCCTGTCCTGAAGCACGGCTATGCCGCCCGGTGACACCAGCCCGTCGAATCCTCGCATTGGGCCGCCAAAGTCGAGGAGGAACTCGCCGTCTACGGTGAACTTCGAGACTCTTCGATTCCCATAGTCGGAGACGTAGAGGTTGCTCTCACCGTCAAGCGCAAGGAACTGAGGACCAAGAAACTCACCATCTCCAAGCCCGGTTGTGCCAAAGCTCCCGACTTTGAAGCCGGCTGGAGAGACAAGCGCGATACGATCGGCCCCGAACTCAGAAACCAGCAAAGAACCGTCGTCCAGAATGGCCACGTCGAAGGGGAGATCAAAACCCTCAATCCCGCCGTCTATCACCGACTCCCGAACTCCGTTCGGATCAAGGAGGACGACCGTGTGGGTCGCAAAGCTGGAGACGTAGAAGTAACCATCGTCGCGAGGCGTGATCATGGTCGGCGACCGGAAGATCTCAAGCCCATCGGCCTCGCCGGGTAGGCTCACCATTGATACGTAGCGGCCGGGAGCGACCTCATCGCCCAATCGCTCGCGCGTGAGTCCCTGCTCAAGCTCAACCCGTTCGATCCACGTGTTCAGAACGGAGGTCGCTCCGTCCCTTTCGGCGATCCGCTCCCACTCATCAAGAGCGGCCTGCTCAAAGCCGGCATAGTAGTAGGCACGGCCCAGCCAGTATCTGGTGATCGGACGCTCCGGGGAGAAGCTCAGACTCCGATTGAAGCTTGCGATCGCCTCATTGACGCGACCGGCGTGCATCGCCGTGACGCCCCAGCGAAACTCGTCATCTGCGGTGAGTTCATCCAGGACCGCATCCTGCGCGAAAACGGCAAACGGCCGACTCGAGAGAACAACCGCAAGGAGCAGCAGAAAGACGCGACCGGTTCTTCTCACGTCGACCCTCCCTCGCGCACGACGACCCGGAGGTGCCCGGCGATGTCTCTGTTTCCTGGCGCCAGCTCGAGCGCCTTTCGCAGAACGTCGCGTGCCTCGCTCGGTTTGCCGAGCTGATAGTAGGCCCAGCCGAGCGAGTCGAGGTAACTCGCGTTCCGCGGGGCATGCCTGACAGCTCGCTGGCAATACTCAACTGCGCGTCGTGCGTCTTTTCCAGTATCGGCAAGGATAAACCCAAGCGAGTTGAGCGCGTTCGCATTCTCCCCATCGAGTGCGATCGCCCGCTCCAGCTCTTCGATCGCCCCTTCAAGTTCTTCCTGGGCGTGAAGGACGTAGCCCAGGGCGGCGTGCGTACGTGCGGAATCAAAGCCGTCCTCGAGGAGTTTCCGGAATTCAAACTCGGCCAGTCGATACCGACCGGTCACCGAGTAGATGTAACCCAGTATCATGCGACTCTGATAGACGTGACTGAAACTGAGGTCACTTGTCACCACCTGCTCAAGGTAGAGTAGCGCCTCATCATGCCTTCCAAGATGCGTATAGCAGAGCCCCAGGTAGTAGGAAAGCTCCGGATACTCGGGAGAGGCGACGTGGGCATTGAGAAGGCGCTCAAGGGCCCGTTCGTACTGCCCTCTCTTGAGGAGCCGCACGCCCTCGTTCATCATGTGAGGATTATACCCTCTTCAAGACAAAGTCCGCATGCCGATAGGTCTCATCTTCGTGATGGTCTACCGCATTGATGTAGATTGGACTGATCGAGATCGACTCGCGAACCACTGCGGTCCAGTCGCTCCCCTCTTCCATCTCCGAATCGACCGGATGTCCGTTCATGAAGTAGTAGCGGTCGCCCACCGGCGAACGGAATTCTTCCAACTCGTCCTCGTAGATCCTCCAACTGGGTGTCGTGATCTCCACCTTTTGTGCCGGACCCGGAAGGTTGGGACCGTTGATATTGATCAGGTGACGAGGGTTCCAGAGTTGGACGAGCGTCTCAAGATTCATCTCGACAAAGGCCGCGAGAGGTTCCATGTGGAAGGGTGGTCGATGCGTATTGATGCTGACGGCAATGCCGGGAATCCCCATGAAGGCGGCCTGACGTGCGGCGGCCACCGTGCCGGAGAAGACGATGTCCGTACCTAGGTTGGGGCCAATGTTGATTCCCGAAACGATAACATCCGGCGGCTCGTCCAGTACTCCAAGGACACCCACGATTGTGCAGTCGGCCGGGGTCCCGCTGCATGCAAACTGACGCTCGCCAAGCTTCCTACATCGAATAGGCTCGGTCACGGTGATCGAGTGCGACTGTGCGCTCCGCTCGCGATCGGGTGCCACAATCCACACCTCGTGCTGCGAGAGCGTCTCGCCGAGGGCTTTGATTCCCGGGCTGTCGAACCCATCATCGTTGGTCAGAAGTATTCGCACTGCACCTCTCCACACGCACGCCGTCGTCTGCAAAGCACTCGAGAACCTCGGGCCGAAAGCCAAAGATGGTCTGGTACTCCTTCATCACCTCCGCAATCTGACCGGAAGCGTCGTTCGTGGCAAGTACCAAGGCAGAGCTTCCTTTCGAACCGCCGGCGAGTCGGGCGCCGTGCACGAGTGGCACGAGCTGCGTGTGCTTCACAATCCAATCAACCTCCGGCGTCGTTCCCTCATAGAGATCTCTGAGGCTCTCATGGCTCTCCCCCAGGAGCTTCCCTATCTGAATCGGATCACGAGTGCGAATCGCGTCCACACAGTCGAGAACACGATTGTTCTCGCTCACGATGTGCAGACAGTGCCGACGCGAGGCCTCCGGGACTCTGCCCATGCTCGCGTAGAGGTGTTCCATCGTGAAGTCTTGAAAGCTGCACCCGTGATCGTGGCCGGAGAGGACACTCAGACACTCGACGCAGTCGGCCTGGCGGTCAGCCTCCTCGTGCATGCTCAGCGCGGAGGGGGCGTTGGCATTGATGGCGAAGAAAGTCGCGTTCGGCAGATCGACGGGGATGTGGTGCCAGTCGAGTCGATGGGTGTCGAGGAGCATCATACAACCCGCCTGCGCCCCGGCAGACGCGAGAAAAGTCGAGAGCCCGACGGGCAACTCCGCGAACGAATGTTCGGCAGAGAAGCCGACCTGCGCCGCCTCAACCGGACTCAGCGAGAAGTCGGAGAGTCGAGCGAGCGCCGTTGCCAGAGCGACCGCGATCGATTGCGAGGCGCCCAATCCAATTCCTTGCGGAACATCACTGCGAACCGTGACGTTGACCCCGGTCAGCGGTGCGCCCAACGTATGGAGTCGACTCAGCGTCCCTTTGGCAAGCGATCCGAAATGGTCTTCCTGCCGATACTTCAATGCGGACGCGCTCGTGCGTTTGCGTTCACCCAGGTCCGGCGCATAGAAGCGCAT
>JANQQY010000604.1 GCA_028284845.1 Spirochaetales bacterium | reverse complement strand
AGCGAGAGATGGGATTCAACGGACTCGGAATGAACCTTGGGAACCTGAGCCGACTCAGCGATGCGCAGAGTCGTAGCATCAGCCCGGAGAACCGTGACGGCTCGCCGGGAGGGGGAGGAAGAGCCGCCGAAGGTTCGAGCTCCGATGCCGCACGAGATCTCGGGCAGGGTTGGAAAATCAATCCCCGCGAGTTTGTGGCGGCCGGTGAAACAATTGAGCTTGCGGACATCGAGGGGCCCGGCGCCATACAACAGATCTGGATGACCGTGACCGGCGTCTGGCGGAACAGCATCCTCAGGATCTACTGGGACGGGCAGGAGCAACCGTCCGTCGAGTCTCCGGTAGGCGACTTCTTCGCAAATGGTTGGGGCCGCTACGCACATGTGAACTCGCTCGCGGTCTGTGTGAACCCAGGGAGCGCGTTCAACTGCTACTGGGAGATGCCGTTCCGGAGACACGCGCGAATCACACTGACCAACATCGATACCGAGCAGATCGTGGTCTACTACCAGATCAACTACACGCTCACGTCGATCCCTGACGATTGTGCCTACTTCCACGCGCAGTTTCGTCGAACCAATCCTCTTCCTTACAAGGAGGTCTACACGATAGCGGACGGTCTCCGCGGGAGCGGCCACTACGTTGGGACCTACATGGCGCGGGGCGTGAACAACAACGGCTGGTGGGGAGAGGGCGAGATCAAGTTCTACCTCGACGGTGAAGAGTATCCAACGATCTGCGGGACAGGCACGGAGGATTACTTCTGCGGCTCGTACAACTTCGAGTCGGACGCACCGGCTTCCGCGGCTCTCTCGCACCTGGGAGCTCCTGACATTGCACACGGCCGCGTGGATACCCGACGCCGGCAATACAAGGAGTTCTCGACCGCGTACACCGGGCTTCCCCAGGTGATCCGACCTGATGGTCTCTACTCTTCGCAGGAGCGATTCGGGATGTACCGCTGGCATATCACTGATCCCATCCGTTTCCGCGAGTCCTTGCGGGTGACTATCCAGGCCCTTGGCTGGCGAAGTGGTCGCAGGTACCTGCCGTTGCAGGACGATATTGCGAGCGTCGCCTACTGGTATCAAACCCTGCCCACCGCAGAGTTCCCTGATCTGCCGGACAAGGACTCACTCGAGATCATCTGACCCATGAAGAGTGTCTACGCCCAAGATCGCCTCGCCAGTATCTCCTGCCTCGGTTCCCAGGTTGGTCCAGTGCCCGAACACGTGGAGCGGTCGAGCCTCGCGGACGAGACCGTCGTCATCTACACCTCTGATCACGGGCTGATGGGGAAAAGAAACGCTACCAAACCACAAAGAGCCGTGGCGGTAGCGGCCCGTTGACCGCTCTGGGCGCACCCGGAGCATTTCGTCTACAGTCGATGCTGGGGAGCACCTATGAGTCGACTGGACGAGGCACATCTGGACCGGATCGCGCCGGTCCTCAATCGATATGTGGACAACGGCACGGTGTCCGGAGTTGTTACGCTCATTGCACACCGCGGTTCAGTGGTACATCTCAATGCTCTGGGTTCCATGCGGATGGCTGCGTCCGAACCGATGCGTGAGGACGCCATTTTCAGGATCTACTCCATGACAAAGCCGGTGGTCTGCACGGCGCTTATGATGCTGTTTGAGGAGGGGCGATTCCTCCTCTCCGATCCGGTGTCGAGATTTCTCCCTGAGTTCCGCTCGCTCCGCGTCCTGGAGACCGGGGGCCGAGTTCGAGAGGCGGTTGGGGAGCCGACCATTCATCACCTGCTCACGCACACATCCGGTCTGACGTACGACTTTCTGGGAGAATCACCGGTGAGCCGTCTCTATCGTGATGCCCGACTCATGAACGACACGAGTCGGACGCTCGAGGAGATGATCTCGGAACTCGCTCGGATTCCACTTGCGTTTGATCCCGGGTCCGGCTGGCACTACGGCCTCTCAATCGACGTCGTGGCGCGACTGATCGAGGTGATCTCGGGTCAACCGCTCGCGGAATTTCTTGATGAGCGACTGTTTCGCCCGCTGGGTATGGTGGACACGGGATACCGAGTACCGGAGAGGGATCTTGATCGTATTCCCACGATGTATGGTCTGGCGGACATCTCGGCTCTCGGCATGTCTCCCGAGGAGATGCAGAGGGTTAATCCTTCCGGAGAGACCCGGACGATCGATGTCGGCACGACCTACCCGACTGCCAGTTCGACCTTTGCGCGCGGCGGGCACGGGCTCTTCTCGACAGCATCCGACTTCCTGCAGTTTGCTCAGATGCTTCTCAACGGCGGAACGTTCGATGGGCGGCGAATCATTGGCAGGAAGACTCTTGAGCTCATGCACACGAACCACCTTTCGCGACAGATGATCCCCTTTGCAGTAGGTGGGGTTCCGGTGGCGGGGTACGGGTTCGGACTTGGATCGCGAGTGCTGCTCAATGTCGCAGAGAGCGGCCTCCCGGGATCAGTCGGCGAGTTTGGTTGGGCCGGCGCCGCCCGCACCCACTACTGGGTTGACCCGGTTGAGGATCTCGTTGGAATTCTCATGACCCAATACCTGCGCGGGACCGCACCGCTGGCTCCGACGTTTCAGATACTCGCGTACAGCGCACTCGTGCGCGACTCGTCGTGAGCGCCGTGGTGTGCAAGATGGACCGCCCACATCCCTTGCATCCGGGCCACGTGCCGCAGATGATTGGGCATGCCCTCCACACCCAACGTCATCGTCATCATGTGCGATCAGATGCGGGCTACCGCCTCTCATCTCTACGGAAACAGCTTCTGCCGCACGCCAAACCTCGAGCGGCTCGCATCAACTGGTGTTCTCTACGAGAACGCCTATACCCCGCACCCCCTCTGTGTCCCGGCGCGCGTTGCGACGTGGACTTCGCGATATCCCCATTCCACCGGGTCCCGCAGAAACGAAACGCCTATGCCGGCAGGGGCGAACCACGCGTTCCGTATCTGGAGATGGGGAGGCGACGTCCCGGTCGTTGCCAAGGAGGTGATTCTACGTGAAAGACGAAGCAGCTCGATGGGCGATTCTCGTTTATGGCAACGAGACGTTTGAAGCGCAACTGAGCGCACAGGGTTGGGAGTCGGTCTTCACCAAGCACTCTGCGTTCGCGAAGAAGCATTCCAGTGCAATCATTGAGGCCGAGCGATTCGGTTGGAGCCGGGATGGAATTGCGATCCGCGGGGTCGATGGGGAGATCGTCGCTACGGATGGTCCCGTCGTCGACACCGACCTTCAACTTCGGGGCATCTACATCCTGGAAGCTCCCAATATCGACACTATCAAAACGATCGCGAGGGATCTTCCCTACGTCGGCCCTGTCGCGGTAGAGGTTCGCCCTATCGTGGGCCACGAAAGGTCAAACGTCGTCACTCCCGACGCCAGTAGGAGCATTCACAAATGGTAGATCATCACGAGTTTCAGCAAGCGTTTGGTCTTGATGGAGCGACTTTGCCGATCGCTGAGCGGATCAGAAAGGTGATTCACAGACGTTTCCCCAAGGTTGATGAGGTCGTGGCCGGCGGTGAAAAGGTAAGGATCGTTCTCTACTCTCTGGGCGGGAGCGAAACATGCTCTGTGCCCTTCAGCGAGGCGCGTCAAATTCATGCTACTTCTACGTTCATCACCTGCCCACCATGGTGCACGAGCGGCTAAAGTACAGCGGGAAAGGGAAGCATGCGAAGAGGATCAAGCTGACCTCTCTCGACGAGTTCAGGGATGAAGACATCGAGTGGGTCCTTGACAGGGTTGCCGCCGCCGCCCCGTTCGAGACAGCGTAGACACCACGTCTCTCTGGATACCAGCAGTTCAGATGGCGAGTCGTCTCCTCCATCAGGTCCTCGCGATCGGAACGGCATTTCAGATCGCGACGGTCTCTATTGGATCGAGCGAAGCATCATTCGGTTTGCATCCATTGATCCTGAGATGCCTGACTACGAAGAGCGCTTTCGCTCCTGGTGGGCTGAATGGATCCCCCAGATCAACTGCGACGGGGGCATAGACCACAGCGGCTTCGACGGTGGCCCCGTTGTCCGACTCTTGGCCTACCACGACCACATCAACGCGATCGAAGACCTGATCAACAAGTACGAGATGCCCGCAGAGTCCTGGCTGTTCACGAGCGAGGACCGGATGAATCTGGCCGAATGGGCGGACTTGCGGCTACGTGAAGGGGCTTACATCGGTACGGCGAAGGAGCATGTGAACGACAACATCTTGTACACGCGACTGTTGATCGAGGACTACTATGATCTCCCCCCGCTCGATATTGACTCTATTCCGCGTCCGGAGCGGCAATAGGGCGGGCGCGAAGATTGGAAAACCGAGGTAGAATGGTAGCTGACCTACAGGAGGGAGTCATGAGTATCAGCGGAGCGCCGGCGCGTCAGCGGCTACTCTACATCCATGCAAAGAACCCTAGCGTTATGTCCGGCGTAATCGCCATGACAACAATTGAGCCAACCGAGGGGTTCCGACTGGAGATCGACGCAGAGCAGATCGACGAGTGGCCGTACGAGACCGTGCATGCCGCGATCGTAGATGGTTGGCAGGTCGTCCAGTTCCCCATGCAACAGGCGGCGTACGACGACCGGGACATCGACGTCGTTGGCTATGAGTTTGTCCTGCAAAAGATGGAGGCAGTCGAATGAGCCAGGCAGCAGTTGAGACCGTATCTCTCCTCTCAGACCTCGAAGTTGCGAACTTCATTGTCTACGGGTACCACGTGATCGAACTTGAAGACATTCCGCAGGTTCACAAGACCATCAGTGACCAGCTCGACGTTCTTGATCACAATCCAGGAGACGCCATCCTCGACACCGTTCCGGAGCTCCGGCAGATCGTTGAGCATCCCCGGGTAGTGGGTGCCCTCACGAGCCTCGCGGGTAACGACTACCAGCTCAATAGCCACCGGCACTGGCACTGCAAAGACCCAGGCACTCCGTACATGCACTGGCACCAGGACTCTACGAACTCCCGGGACATCGGC
Source organism: Spirochaetales bacterium (assembly GCA_028284845.1). Lineage (GTDB taxonomy): Bacteria > Spirochaetota > Spirochaetia > DSM-27196 > SLST01 > SLST01. The sequence continues at coordinate 629 of JANQQY010000604.1, read as the reverse complement.
CTGAATAAGTTTCTCGCGGCGTACTACCCCGCAGAGGTGACCGCTGACATGGGACCCACGATGGTTGTGCCGGCGACCCAGTACCGCAACGCGCCAACTGACCGGATGGCCACCTACTTCAACATCAAGGGGCAGGTTCCCATGGTGGTGAAGGCCGGAACGGTTTCCATCTGCCACTACGACATATGGCACGGAACCGCGGCGAATCGTTCCTCGAAGCGACGGCACATGGTGAAGTTCCTCTTCGATCGGACGCGTGAGAACATCGGTCCAACCTGGAACCACGACCCGGACTTCGTGAACAGACCCCGTGACTGGAACCGCAAGGAGGAGGCCAAGGATCTGGGCAACGTTTTCAGTTTCACAAACCCCCTTGGGGTGAATCAGTCGGATCGGTACAAAGAGGTCAGAATCAGGCGCGAAGTCTGGGCGAAGCTCATGGGCCAGGACCCGCCGGCATAGGGAGCACATCAAGGCAGCTGAGATTCTACCACGCACCGCCCCGAACCCATCCCCGATCCGAGCACTATGCATAGATCCCCGACGCCAGATTCCGCAATATGGCGATTCCATGCCTAGCCGACGTGGCGCATACAACAGAATGCGTTCTTCTTCGGTACTGTGGACTC
>JANQQY010000579.1 GCA_028284845.1 Spirochaetales bacterium | reverse complement strand
GGACTCTGATCGCCTGGGCATAGCACTCCCCGGGCCAGAGGGCTATCAGCTTGTAACCGGGAATCAGCTCGGTGTGCTCCTCGCCGATTACATCCTGAGTGGAAAGCGAGAGACGGGTACCCTGCCGGAGAAGCCGGTCTTTGTGAAGACGATCGTCACAACCGAACTGCAACGCGTTGTCGCCGAGAAGCTTGGCGCGCGCGTCGTAGATACACTGACCGGCTTCAAACACATTGCGACCGTTATGCGCCACCTTGACGAGCACGAGGACGAGGGCGTCTACGTGAGCGGTGGTGAGGAGAGCTACGGCTATCTGATCGGGCGCGAGGTCCGGGACAAGGATGCGATTACCGCTGCCGTTCTCACCGCTGAGATGGCCCTCTTCCATGTCAGTCAGGGCAAGAGCGTTCTTGGGCGCTTGGAGGAGATCTGGGCCGAATTTGGCTATTACGAGGAGATTCAGATCTCCCGCTACTTCAAAGGTCAGAGCGGTACGTCGATCATGGCCAACCTGATGAAGAGCCTACGCGAGAATGCGCCGCGTGAGATTGGTGGGGTTGTGGTGGCAACCATCAAGGACTTCCAGAGTCACGAGACGATTGATGTCCAGGGCGGCGGCCGCGAGAAAGATATCGACCTCCCTGCCTCCAATGTTCTTCAGTTCATTCTGACCGACGGGACGGTGGTAAGCGCACGACCGTCAGGGACGGAACCGAAGATCAAGTTCTACGCATCTGTTTCGTCGGCGCCGGGCACTGCCCTCTCAGAGGCGCGGGAGGCGGTTCGGACTCAATTGGCGGCGATTGAAGCGTGGGTGGAAGAGCAGATCGCTAGCGCCGGCGCATCTTGAGCATTCTCGCGGTGCTGAAGTGTTCACGAGCAGCCTGCTCGTCGAGCAGACCTCGTTCCAGCTGATCCTCGAGGTCTGCAAGAAAGCGCTCTTCCATGTTGTAGAGTTCCGCTTCAAGGGATCCGGACCAGATACGGCGCGTGATCTCTTCAGGATTCTCCGAATGCGTCAGAAGGCTTTCGGTGATTCTTGACGCGAGGTACCAGCGGATGTCATCAAGGACGAGATCGTGCTCCTCGAGTAGGGCGTCGAGCGACATACCAGAACAATAAGGGGAATCCGTGGACCTGACACTACCAGTAAGCGAAGTGACGTTTGTGGCCATTGACTTCGAGACGACCGGGCTCTATCCAACGAGTGATCGGATCTGCGAGTTCGGAGCGGTTCGATTTCATGCTGGGACGATCGTCGGCGAGTTCGAGCGGCTCGCGAATCCCGGGATCCCAATCAGCGCCGAGGCGGCAGCCGTGAGTGGTATCACCGACGAAAAGGTGGCGAACGAACCCGCTGTCGACGAGGTCGTTCCCGAGTTCGTGAGCTTCATTGGGGACGCGGTGATAATGGCTCACAACGCTCCCTTTGACGTGGGCTTCCTTCGTGCCGCGGTCTCGAGTCTCGGACTCGGCGAGATTTCGAACCCAATCGTCGATACCCAAACCCTGGCCATCAAGGCGTTTCCAAAGCGGAAGAGCTATGGGCTCCAGAATTTGGCCGCCGAGTTGGGGCTCCCACCCAACCGCGCGCACCGCGCACTTGATGATGCGATTATGTGCATGCGCCTCTTTGGCCAATGTGTGGACGAGCTCGCCTTTATGGGTGAACTCGAGCTGAAGGAAGTCTTGGCGTAGCTTACTTCCCCAGAAGTGTGAGCATGTAGAGTTTTATGTACTCTTTCAGGTCGTCGATTCGCCGAATCTGCGAGAAGGCGTCGGCCTGAACGAGGCTGTCGGCCCATTCGTTCACTCGGTCCCGAGTTGGTGGGATCATCCGGAAGCTCACCTTCATCCTTCGAAGGAAGTCGCGTGAGAGGCTGTTGACGTCCTCGACCAGATTCTCTTTAGCCACCACGTCGAGCAGGGGATTCCACCGGTCGGCGAGCTCTGTGAGAGTGCGTTCCGGCGTGGAGCCCGGCCGCACATACTCCTTCTGCAGGTTTCGAACGGCGTCCTTGAAGCGAGCCTGTTGTGCCCGACGCGACGAACCACTGCTGGTCGGCGAAGGGGCGTCGGACATCCCGCTCCCGTCAGGACTGTAGCGAACTGTCGTTGCTCCGGCAGGAGCTCCTGAGGAGGAGGCGGAGAGTGCCGGTGATCGCGTGGGGGATTTCCGCTTCGCCTTTCGTTCCTCTCGGGCGAGTCGTTCGTCTTCTGAAACGCCCATGAAGACTCGCTTGATAAAGGCGACGAACGAACTCAGTAACGGGATCGCCTGCCAGAAGGGGAGCAGCAGGCGAGCATCGCTGTAGAGCTTCTTCCGTTCCAGGTTCAGGATGGCCGGTGTAGGCCGAAGTCGAGGCTCCTTTGGATGGAATATCTCGTTCAACTCGACTTCCAGATCGCCTGAAACGTTGCCTTCCTGGCGAGCCAGGTAGAGCAGATTGTAGTTGAGGAGCGTATGGAGCAGCGGATCCGATCGTTGGAGTTCGGTGTCGACCGATTTAGCAAAGGCGGGGTCGTCGGTCATCTCGGGCAAGCGCTTGTTGCGTTGCATCGCGCTCTTCCACGACTCAACGTAGTGGTCTCGGAGTTCCTTTCGCGCCGTGAACACGTGCTCAACGGTCACCGACGGGATGTAGTCGCGGTAGACGTAGTACTCCTGTCCGTCCGTAGATCGTATTCGGACCATGCGCGGCAGCGCCTGGTCCTCCCCCGGCTTGATCTGGTCGGCGATAAACCGATTTACATCGTCAACTGAGTACTTCTTCGTGAGTGCAACCCCGCGCTTGTCCTTGAATCCGTGGATATCGCTAATTGTGAAGACGTAGGGCTTCTTTCGTAGTTGATTTTCCAATTGGCGAAGCGCGGTTTCTCGATCTCTACTGCGCTGCTGAACACCTCTGTGGTGGACGTTGTAGTAGCCCAGGAGGTAGGCCGCCTGGCAATAGCCGTGTTCCTCCGTGAGTTTGTCTTTTTTGGTGCTGTACTCTTTGATGATGGTGCTGGAAAGCTGTGTCCAGAAATGGAAGGTGAAGTCGGTCGGCTCGAACACCGTGCGCAGGGCCTGATCAGGTGTTGTCAGGATACTTGAGAGCATGTCCTTCATCGCCATCTCGCGCTGTCGGAAGATCGATGCGAGCTTGCTCCGCATGTATCCCGCGTTTCGTTCGCTGCGAAGGTAGGTTCGAATCTTCTGAACACAGATCTTCGCCATCTTTCTCGGGATGAGATCGGTCGATATGAGCGCCGAGTGGACTCCGTCCGGAAACATCAGACGCAAGACGTCGTGCTTTTCTGCCTCGCGCGCCTTTGCGATCCACCGCACAAACTCCGTCTTCACATCAACCGGACGCACGATCTCCGCGGGAATGCCGATCGGCATAGTGTCATCGGTGGGGAACGGTCGATCCGGCTGTTCGTCGATTCGTTGGAAGACCGTGCGGACGAGGGCAGGGTAGTAATCCGGGTAGTGGACTTGGGTGATGGCGCCGTTGTCGTACTGGAGGTCGACTTTGCCGTCTTTCTCCAGTTCTACGAGATAGGCGGTCATCATATTGGTGCAGTTATCGGCAAAATCCTCGAGCGAAGGGTCTTCGTCGGCGGCGCGGGCGAGGTACTTCTCGGCGTACGAGACCAGCGCGGGATAGGCTAACCGCGCGCTCCGAGTTCGCTTGACCAATGATTGTACGATCTTCAGCGCATCCGAGCTGGACGACATGCTCCCGTAGTATACCCCGCCACACTTTTCTTCGGCTATCATGGGCGGTGCCGCAATTTCTTTGTTTGACAGACTCTACGAGCCATCAATAGAATACCGATAGCATGAGCGTACACCGACTGTTGGTGATCTGCCTGATTCTCGTCGCGGTCGGATGCGCAACGGCGCCCGAAGAGCCGGAACCGGATCCCGTGGTGATCGCGGAACCCACGCCCGACCCGCAACCTCAGCCTGATCCAGAACCGGAACCCACCCCTGAACCCGAGCCACTTCCAGAGCCCGAACCGGAACCAGAGCCCGACCCTGTCGTCGAGGGCCCCATCGAGGTATCGGAGGATCTGTATGAACAGGCATTTGGGGAGGTCGAAGAGGTCATTGAAGAGCTCAACTTCATCATCTCCCGTCGGCAGTTTGATCGTTGGACAACCTATCTTACCGACGAGTATGTCGAGTACTACTCGAGCGAACAGGTGCTTGAGGAGCTCTCGCGGAATGCGATCCTTGCGCAGAACAACATCCGCTTACGGACCCTACGGGACTACTTTCTGAATGTTGTTGTTCCCTCTCGCGCGAGCGCGCGACTCGATGATCTTATCTTTTATACCGATACATTGGTTGAAGCCGTCACGATTTTTCGCGGCCAGAGCGTCATACTTTATGAGTTAAGAAAGATTGACGGCGAGTGGAAGATCGATACACTACAAACGTTGCCCTCTGAGGAGAGCAGCGAGGCGTCGTCAGAGACCGACGGATGACCGCAGAGGAGAGATTGATGAAACGAACCCTCGCCATCGCGCTGATGATTGTGCTTGTCGCCGGAGCCGCGCTCGCGCAGACAGACGACAGACCGTCAACCATCGAGGACGTCTTCCTCAGGCAGCAAATCGAGCTTCAGATTCTGCAGAGTCAGGCGAGCTCGACCGATCGCGAGACCAAGCTGATCGCGTTGGAGACGGTTCGCAAGATGTACGAGTCGGGTGACCTCGAACCGGATACTCGAACCTTCGACATCATTCAGGATCTCGCAACGGAAGGGACGAGCAACCAGGTTCGTCAGTCCGGACGCGTGATCAACAACTTCCCGGTGGTTCGTAAGGAGGCCGCTGCGCTCCTTGGAGATATCGGCGGTCCGGAAGCTCAGGGCGTCCTCCTCTCGATGGTTCGCGAAGACCCGGAGCCGATGGTGCTCGCGGAGGCGATCTACGCACTCGGCAAGATCGGTCCCGAAGACAATGCCGATATGGTCGCCGACCACATCGTATTTACGTTGATCCGCGAAAACGCGAAGATCTCGCCGGACAACAACCTTGCGCTCGCTACGCTCCTTGCGCTTCAGGCCCTCTTTGATGCCGGAATCGAGTTCGAGGATCCTCAGCAGCTGAGCGATACGATCGGACTGATCATCGATATCAGCACCAACTATCGCTACATCACGATCGTCCGTGATCGGGCACGGGATGTACTGGCGAGGCTGACGGGCACGGCAGACACGTAAATCTCACTCCGACGTTCATTTCTCGCTCCTTCTTTTGTGCGATTCGCGATGATCCATGGGGTCATCGCGGTGGTCGCTCTTGTCGTCGTCTCAAATGCGATTGTTCATCGTGCCTCTCGTGGCAGAGTCTACGGCGATCCTGATCTGATTCCACACAACCGTGTTGCGCTCCTTCTTGGCACGACTCCGTACACACTCGACGGGAGCCGGAACCAGCTCTTTGACGAGCGCATAGAGGCTGCCGCGAGCCTCCTCTCTTCCGGGCGGGTGGAGGTGGTGCTTGCAAGCGGAGATAACCAGCGACGGACCTACAACGAGCCTGACTACATGCGGCGTGCGCTTCTGGCAAATGGGGTCTCGGAAGATTCAGATGTTCTCGACTACGCTGGATTTCGCACGCTCGACTCCGTCGGGCGCGCCCACGAAGTGTTTGGTCAACCGGAGTTCACGGTTGTCTCGCAGCGTTTCCACGTCCGCCGCGCACTCTTCCTTGCCCAGCGGAACGACATCGATGCCGTCGGATTCGCCGCCGACGAAGGCAACGTCCCCCTGATGATACTCGCTCGTGAAATGCTCGCGCGATGCCTTGCAGTTGTCGACGTGCTTCTGCTCAATACGCGCCCGCGCTATTGATACACGTCCTCGTTGTTGATACACGCCCGCGCTACCTGGGCGAGCCCGAGCCACTCTCGTCCGAAGGCTTCCGCGACACCCTACGGGCGTCGGTTCGCGATGAGGCGGGCGATCGCGTGCCAGAGTAGTCCGGCAGCGAGTGTTACTCCTGCAAGAGCGACGACACGAGCGTCCACGAAGGCGCCAAGGGAGACACAGCCAATGAGCCCAAGGAGACTGACCCACCGCGGAAACCGTCGGTCCGACTCCGGAACGGCCAACGCCGAGATGTTTGCCAACGAGTAATAGGTCAGAACGGTGACCGCGCTGAACGACCAGGTCAGTCGGATATCGCCAATGAGGGTAAGAGCCGCGACAACCACGCCCATGATGATCACCGCAATCCGAGGTGTTCCTCCACTCACCGTCGCCATAACCGCCGGCATATCGCCTCGTCGGCCCATTGCGAGGAGCACCCGCGATAGGCCCAGGACGAGGTTGAGGAGGACGCCCAAGAGAGCGACTGCGGCGCCCACGGTGACTACAACGGCTCCGATCGCGCCGGTCGTCGCTTCCGCGGCAACTTCAAGCGGCGCACCCGTCATGGCCGTCGCGGACGCGTATCCGCCCGCGCTCAGCACAGACACCCCTGATCCGGCCACGAGAACATAGATCACAAAGACCACGATGACCGTAGTCGCTATCGCTCGCGGGATGTTCTTCTTTGGTTCACGGATCTCCTCGCCAAGCGTCGCGATGCGCCCGTATCCGGTGAACGCGACAAACGAAAGGGCCGAGGCGTAGATCAGCGCCGACCATGGACCACGACCATCCGCCGGCGCAAAGAAGGGCCGGAACTGGTCGATCGAGAAGCTCGATAGGGACGTCACCACAACAAAGAGGAGCGCCAAAGCCGTGACACTCACGATGACCGTATTCACGACTGTCGTTCGTTTCAGGCCGGCCGCAGCGATGATCGTGACGGCGGCGACAGTTGCAATGGGCAGGATGACACCAACCGTCGATCCCTCCACCCCCAGCGCCGTGAGGAGGTAGCCCGAGACGCCGATCGCCGCGGTCGCGGCAGATGCACTCTTCGCGACGAGAAACATCCAACCGGCCGTGAACCCAAGGATCGGGTTGAGAAAGTGGTAGCCATACTCATAGGTGCCGCCACTCACTGAGTGTGCCGCCGCCAACTGCGCGCTGCTCAATGCGTTGCAAGCTGCGACGATCGCCGCAATCGTGATCGCGAGGATCACCGACGGGCGCGTTACACCTGCCGCGATGCCAAGACTGACAAACACCCCCGTGCCGACCATGGAGCCGAGCCCCAGTGCCAGCGCGCCGCCCACGCCAACCGTTCTGTCCAAGGAACCACTCATCCCGCACCCCTAATTCATTGATGGTTTGAAACCTGTCTTTGCGATGATCTCATAGAGTCCGCCCTTCTTGCGGAGAGCTGCATTCCAGCCGTCCTCGGGCCTTGAGTAGAAGACCAGTTCGGCGGTAGCGGGAATCACCAGCCATGCATCCTCGTCAAGCTCCGATTCCAGCTGGCCGGGCCCCCATCCCGAGTAGCCCAAATAGCAGGCCACCATTGGCCTCTCGTTGTGACTGCCCAGTGGCCACTCCTCGGAGAGGTAGGTTTGAAGTGTCTGGAAGACAGGTTCGAAAACGACCCCGTCTACCGGCTGTGACGAGTAGGGGCTTTGAGAGGAGTCCGGGAGGCCCGAATGAAGTGTGAAGAGGTAGTGCTGCTCAACGGGCCCGCCCACGAAGGCGCGAATCTCTCCGGCAGGCCTCCCCTCGTACTCCTCTATGACATCACCCAGTGTTAGTCCTGCCGGACGGTTTACCACGAGGCCAAAGGCTCCCTCATCGTTGTGGTTGATGATGAGGACGACCGTCTGTTTGAAGTTTGGATCCGAGAGCTCGGTTTCGGAGACGAGGAAGTGCCCCTCCAAGCTTTCAGGAAGAGCTTGCCCGGACGAGTCCGTTCGTAGCTGCACGGGAGGAAGATACCTTCTGGAAAGCCTACCGTCAGAAAAGAGCGACCGATGGGAATCGAACCCACATCATCAGCTTGGAAGGCTGGGGTAATGCCATTATACGACGGTCGCGTTCTCGTAGTGATAGTGATTTTGGGGTCAGCTGTCAACGTTGAGCCTGGAGTATGCATCTGGTACATTCCCCGAATGGGTCAGCGTGGCGAAGTGTTTTCTTGGAAGGTTCCGAGTGTGAACGAGGGACGAAGCTACTTCCTCAACGTCAAAGAGAACCGGAGAGGAGACCTCTACCTAACGATCGTGGAGAGCAAGAAACACGGTGAAACGGACTTTGAGCGCCACCAGGTGCTTGTGTTCGAAGAGGACATGGCGGAGCTACGCAAGGGCCTCGATCGCGTCTTTGGCTTCATGGATCAACAGAGGAAACCAAAAAGCTGAGTCGGGCAATCCGAGACCTTCCATGGCGAGCGATCGATGCTCGATGCGCCTTCGTGGGATAGCCTTT
>JANQQY010000560.1 GCA_028284845.1 Spirochaetales bacterium | reverse complement strand
GGATACCTCAACCTCGATCCGACTTCGGCGGATAAGCTCGCTCCCTACGATGAGCTCTCCCGGCTTGTTCAAGAGCAAGTTGGCCGTGGTGTGCCGGTTCCCATGCTGACCGAAGCGCTGGTGATCCAGCAAAACTTCCTGAATGCGATTCCGGTAGACGCTCCGGACGCCGACGACTCGAATGTTTCCTTTGTCTCTGCAACTGGAATCGTCGAGCGGCTCGACCCTGCCCTGGGGACGCTTCCGCGCCCCGCAGATGAGATGCCCGACGGCGATCGTACTATTGAAGCGGTGATCACGCGCGAGACCGCCGCCTCCGGGCGTGTGGCTTTTGGCCGCACCTATTCGATCTTCCCGTCCCGATCTGAGACCGCCCTCCCACGGACGGTCCGGATCGTTGGCGTTGTTGATGCTGCCGATCCCGCGGATCCCTACTGGGCGTTTAGCATGAGGCGATATCAGAACATGCTTATCATTCATGAGCGTGATCTACGCGAACTCGTCCAGGACAACAACCCAACGCGAAATCTGGAGATTTCCTGGTCCTACACCTACGACTACCAGAGTCTGACGAGCGAAGACGCTGCACCACTCTTTGACTTTGTGGAGGAGTACACGCAGGTGGCACGTCGCGCCGGACTCAATGTGAGACTGCAGGCGCTTCGCATTTTTGAGCAGTACATGGTGAGGGAGCGTGCACTGACCATGACGCTCTGGGTGCTCCAAGTCCCGCTCCTGCTGATGCTCGCCTTCTACCTGTTTATGGTGTCGCAGGTTCTGATCGACCATGAGCGCAACGAGATTGCGTTGATGAAGAGTCGTGGAGCTGATGTGCTCCAGGTGTTTCTCACCTACGTTGTTCTTGGCGTGCTGCTGAGTCTTGCCGGTCTCCTCGTCGGCCCGTTCCTCGGGCTTCTGATTTGCCAGATCCTGGGAGCGTCCAACGGCTTCCTCGAGTTTGTGCAACGACGAGCACTCCAAGTCGAAATCACCAGCAGGACCTACCTCTACGCTGTGATTGCCTCATTTGTTGCCCTGATGACCATCCTGATTCCTGCACTCACTGCCTCGCGGACGACGATCGTTCATCACAAGCAGCGCCTTGCGAGATCGTCCGGGAAGCCGCTCTGGAAGAGACTCTTCCTGGACGTTGCCATGGTTGGCGTCGCCGTCTATGGGCTCTATCGCTATCAGGTCCGATCAGAGATCGTGGAGCTGACTGGTCTCGCAGCCACCGAACTCGCGCTCGACCCGGTCCTTCTTTTTGTCAGCACGCTCTTTGTGATTGGTGTAGGACTCCTCTTCCTGCGAATCTACCCGCTGTTCATTCGCATACTCTATCGCATTGGGTCCAAGCGCTGGCCTCCGTCGGTATTTGCCGCACTTATCCAGGTCGGCCGCGGCAGCGGGAAGGACCAGTTCTTGATGCTCTTCTTGATCCTCAGCATCTCGATTGGTGTCTACAACGCCGACGCTGCACGAACCCTCAACCAGAATGTTGAGGAGCGCCTGCTCTACAATGCCGGGGCGGACATCGTCGTCCAGGAGGATTGGCAGCAGGTAGACAACGACACCGGTTTTGGCATCTCCCCAGATACACCGGGAGGACCACCGGTCGTTGGGCTCGACTCCGAGCCAACGGGCAGATATGTCGAACCCTCATTCAGACGTTTCGAAGAGCTCCCCGGGGTGAACCTCGCTACTCCGGTTTTCTACGAGCCTAGTGCGTCGGGCCGGGAGTTCGGCGGAGATTCGTTTGCGAACGTAGCGCTCTTTGGTGTGGTTCCGCATCACTTTGGCGAGGTTGCGTGGTTCCGGGATGACCTGACACCAACTCATTGGTACAACTACCTGAATCTTCTGGCCTCAAGTCCCGCGGCCGCCCTCGTGTCGAGTTCATTGATGGAGAGTGCCGGCTTGGAGCTTGGCGATGCGATCTACATGACATGGGAAGACCAACCAAGCACGATCTACTACGTCTACGGTGTGGTCGATTACTGGCCAGGGTACAATCCACACGTTACTCGAACCGGACGTGGCTCGCGTCACCTGGTCGTCGTCAACCTCAACTATCTTCAAGCAAACTCAGCCCTCGAGCCATACGAGGTCTGGATAGATGTTGATCCTCAGACTTCGAGCGCCGAGTTCTACGAGAATGTCATCTTGGCAGGTATCCAGCCCACACGCTTCGTCGATACGAGTCAGGATTTGATTCGCGAGCGTAACGACCCCATGTTACAGGGCACGAACGGAACCCTCTCGCTTGGATTCCTGGTGAGCCTTGGTGTCTGTTTTGTTGGGTTCCTCCTCTACTGGACCTTCTCGATCCGCGAGCGAACGCTGCAGTTTGGACTCTTTCGAGCGATGGGCATGAGCCGCAGTGCGATCGTCGCGACGCTTGGAATGGAGCAGCTTCTCATTTCGGGAGCCGCGGTCGCCGCGGGCTTCGCCATTGGCGGTCTTGCGAGCCGGCTTTTTGTACCGCTTCTCCAGGTGGTACGGGATGCCGAGCAGACGGTTCCCCCCATTCGCGTCGTCTCTTTGCCGCTTGATCAACTTCGAATAGCGGGCTTTGTCATCGTTATGTTATCCCTTGGCTTTGTGATCCTTTCGGTCTTCCTCTTCCGTATTCGGATTCATCAGGCCGTAAAGCTTGGGGAAGAGTGATGAGTACCGACCGGGCGATCCATGTTGAGAGTCTTCAGCGCAAGTTTCGTGTTGGAGGAACCGATGTGTTTGCCATCCAGGACGTCTCGCTCACGATTCCGTCCGGGAGGCTCACCGTCGTAAAGGGTAAGTCGGGCTCCGGGAAGACGACGATGTTGAACATACTCGGGCTTCTCGACCGACCGACGAGAGGCGAGATTCGGTACGGCTCCGTGGACGTGATTAAGATGAGTGATCACGAGCGTGACCGCTTTCGCCGTAGTGAGATTGGGTTTGTCTACCAAACGATCGCACTCGTCGCGCTCATGACGGCGTATGAGAACATCGACTTCCGTATGCGGGTTGCGGGTGCGCCACTCGCAGATCGCGAGCGACGCGTGACCGAATGCCTCCGCCTTGTTGGGCTGGAGAAGCGTATGACGCACCGGCCGTTTGAGATGTCCGGCGGAGAGCAACAACGAGTGGCCATTGCGCGTGCGATAGCACATCGACCGCGTGTCATTTTCGCGGACGAACCGACCGCCGAACTCGACACGATGACAGCCGTTCACATCGTTGCGATCTTCAAACGGCTGATTGAGGAGGAGGGCGTCACCGTCGTCATGACGACCCACGATCCTGCGATGATGGAGCTCGCGGATCACGTTGTGGAGATGGAGAACGGACTCGTAGTGGAGCACGACGCCTTGGAGCCCGCCCGTGATTGAGTGTGAGAATCTGGTCAAGATCTACAAGACGCTCGACACAGAGGTCATTGCTCTTCAGGGTCTCGACCTCTCCGTTCCGGACGGCCAGCTCATGGCGATCATTGGTAACAGCGGTAGCGGAAAGAGCACGCTGCTCAACATCCTTGGCGGTCTTGACCTCCCCTCTGCAGGAACGGTCAACGTTAATGGAACGAACATTCTCAAGCTCGACGATGATGGGTTGGTCGAGTATCGACGGGAAACGATTGGATTTGTCTGGCAGAACTCGGCCAGAAATCTGATTCCGTATCTGACTGCGGTTGAGAACGTCGAGCTTCCTATGCAGATTGCAGGCAAGCGGAAGCGCGAATGGGCTCGGGAGTTGCTCGAGATGGTTGGGCTTTCTCATCGAGCAAAAAGCAAACTCAATCAGCTCTCCGGTGGAGAGCAGCAGCGTGTGGCGATAGCAATCGGTCTCGCGAATCGCCCGCCGCTCCTTCTCGCCGATGAGCCTACCGGTGCAGTAGACACCGCCACGACTGACGCCATCATGGATGTTTTTCGAAGGTTCAATAGTGAACTCGGGGTAACGATCGTCATTGTCACTCACGATCGGCAGCTCAGTCAGAACGTCGATCGTGTTGTCGCCATCCGCGACGGCAAGACCTCAAGTGAGTTCCTGCGACGCACGTCGTACGTCGAGGCGTATGAACACGACAAAGAGGCCGACAACAACGCGCTGTTTCCTGACTCGGACGAGACGCACGACGAGTTCGTCATCGTCGACAAGGTCGGTCGGCTCCAGTTGCCCGCGATCGAGATGGAACGTTTGGGAATTGCGCCGGAGAGCAAGCTGCGCGTCTTTAGTGAGGGTGGTCGGCTGGTGATTACGCCTGAGTCGTCGCCGGCAGCTGATGCCGACCAATCGGATCAAACGACACCTGAGTCCAAAACAAACGGGTAGCTCTAGACAGCGATCGTCAGAACCGCGAATCCGGCGAACACGATCGCCAACCCCACCTTCACGAGTACCAGCCGCTCACCAAAGATCGACCCGACTCTTTTCATCGAAATCCCGGTATAGGCAAGACCAAAGACGATCAAGAGCGGAATGATAAACGCCACATTGTAGAGGAGTAGGAGCCCGACCGCTGTTCCCGATCCGGTTCGTGCGAGATGCATAATGACCGGGACATAGACCTGCCCTGTGCAGGAGAACTCAAAGATTGTGACGCCAATGCCCAGAGCAACCGTCCCTCCAACCAGCGATGCGCTCCTGGTCCCGGATCGGACGACTGCGTGAACGCGCCGCTTGAATGTGTCCGGAAGCTGCAGTGTCATTTCTGAGGTCCGGCCCTGGCCTGCAAGCGCGGCATCGCGAAAGCTGAGTGCCGAGAGCACGAGGAGAAGTGCGAAGAGGGTCCACCGCATCACGGCGACGAGTGTTGGAAACACCATAAGAGTGCGAACGCCGGCAAAGAGGCCAAAGCCCGCAGCCACGTAGCCACCAAAGATAGTGAGTGAATAGACAACGCCGATCACCAGAATCTCCCTGCGTGTCCGTCCGGCAACCGCAAGCATCGAGATCAGGAAGAGCATCGTGCTGAACGCACACGGGTTGATCCCATCAAGGAGACCGGCGCCAATCACGGCGCCGAGTGTCAGGATATCTGAGATCTCGGCGGCGTCCTGGAGCGGCATTCTCTCAATCCCGCCGGGGGTTTGGAGTGCTGTTTCAATGCCGCTCACGATCTGATCGAAGCCCTGGAAGATGAGAGGCGATGCGACATCCGGCTCGTCCGCGTTGCGAGAGGGAGTAATGATAGCCACCGGCAGTTCTGCGAGCTCGACTCCTGCCGCCGTCAGGCGGGCGATGAGCTCGTCGGTACTCTTTGGAACCATGATGTCGTGCTCTGCAACGGTGATTGAGAGCGAGCCGATCAATGCCCTCACGTCCTGATCCGCCAGAGCCCTGCACTTGGAGCAGGTCGCGTCCATGTAGAGATCGATCGTGGCGATTGGTGCTGCTGCGGCGGATGACTGCGCCGGTTCCCTGGCGGATGACTGCGCCAGTTCCCTGGCGGATGACTGCGCCGGTTCTCCGGCCTCCGCGCTACGAATGCGTGCTCGGACGACCGTGATCACTGGGTCTCCGTTCTCCGGCAGAAAGGTGATCAACCGAACGATCTCTCGCTCTTCCGACTCAGGCAGCGTAAGGCTGATCGAAAGCGTACGTCGCTCCGAGGGTCCGATCGTGAAGCTCTCCGGGTCAATCCTGAGCGCGGAGTCGCTGGCGATAGCACTCACTGCATCCTCGGCATCGCCCACGCTCTGGATGATCGCGGTTCCGCGAAGGATCTCACCGGGGTCTCCCTCACCAAGAGACACCTGCTCTTCAACGACGATCTCCGCTACGATCAGGGCTGGTACGAAGAGCAGGAGGACAGAAGCGAGGACGAAGCCGAGATAACGAGTCATGGGGACAATGCTCGACTATAGCGATCGATCCCAAGTATTGTCTACGGACCGATGCACGCCACCGGCGCCTTTCTTGATCAGTTTGAGGTCTCCTTTGCGCGAGTTGAGCCCGAAATCGTAGAGGGTGAGTGCTGCGGTCTGAAGCTCGTGGACTGCAACAAAACGTTCACGGCTCATTCGGGGGTGGATCCTTCCATTGGTGCCGACTACGCCGTACGAGTATTCGGCGCAGACGTCCCTGCGGCACTCAGCCTGCATGAATCGATCGTGAGGGACGGTGGCGGAGTAGTGCCGTTGCGCTTTGAACGTGCGGCCCGATCGTTTGTTGCTCACTGCAGAGTAGACGACGGCGTCATCGAAATCATCCTTGTTGACGTTACCTCCTATCAGACCGAGGGCGAGTTCACGAGGTTACGAGAACAGGCATACCGTTCGTTTATTGAACACCTTCCCATGATCGCCTTCTTGCGGGTTATCTCTCCCCAGCCGGTATCGCTCTTCACAGCGGGCTCGTTCCGCGAGATTACCGGCTACGGTCCGGAGCGGGGATCATCGTCAGAGGTCTGGATGGAACTCGTCCATGCGGACGATCATGAGCGAGTCATTGCCGCCGCCGAACGGCTCTACTCGGGTGGCAATCGCGAACAAGAGTTGGAGTACAGAATCGTTCGCGCTGACGGCGAAATCCGATGGGTTCGAAGCTACGACCGTCAGTTCACCTCGGACGACGGCAAACTACAACTCGTTCAGGGGCTGATCCTCGACATCACAGATGAGCGAATCCACCAGGAAGAACTTCAGCGTGCCAACGATCACATTCAGGAGCAGAATCGAATGCTCGCGCGGCTCGCGCGCACGGATCCGCTCACCGGACTCCTCAACAGACGTGCCATGCAAGAGCAGTTGCAGCGCGAGATCCGGATGATCGGCAGAGGCCGACGCGTCTTCAGCATCCTGCTACTCGACCTCGATCATTTCAAAGCGGTCAACGACAAGTACGGTCATCGCGCGGGCGATCGGGTTCTGCTGAACCTCGCCTCAGTTCTCTCTGAGCAGGTCCGTGGCAGTGATATCCAATCGCGTTGGGGAGGCGAGGAGTTCATGGTGCTGTTTTCCGGCACAGGAATTGCCGATGCGCGCCGCGTGTCGGAGAAGCTCCTCGACTGGTTCTCCTCCCACTCGACGGTATTGGACGACGATGAGATTTTTGTAACGTTCACGGGTGGGCTGGTCGAGGCACGAGACGGCGATACCGTAGACACTCTCTTTGCTCGCGCTGATCGTGCCCTCTACCAGGGCAAGGCTGACGGCAGGAATAGGATCGTAGTCGACTCAACGATCAAGCCGTAGTCGAAAAGGCACGCACGTCTCGCTCCAATAGCCTAAAATTGAACGGATGGCATCTGAGAACGATCAGCTCGCCTTTCTCGATCGAGCCGGAGTTGAAGGCCTTGAGGACGAGACGGGTGAGACTCGCGCAAACATCTCCCTCATTGTTCAAATCAGGTACATCGTTAGTCCAAGTGTCTTTGTAATCCTCGCGGTGGCGTCGCTTGCAGGCTTTAGTCGCGAGAGTTCGTTCAGCGAGAATCAGCTCGTTGTGAACGGTGTTAATCTCGCCGTTCTGCTTATTCTGAACGTTGTCTACGTGAGTCTCTCGCGTCGGCTCACCAATCTTCGTCCGCTTGTCATCTTCCAACTCCTCATTGATGTCATTCACATCACGCTCACCGTCTACAAGACCGGCGGCGTCGCGAGCCCGTTCGGATTCCTCTACTTCTTTGTCATCTTCGAGGCAGCTATTCTCAGGGGCGGCCGTACGACCTACGTGATCGCTGCGATCTCCGCCGCGTTCTACACGTTGACGTCGGTTCTTGAACGGCTTGGCTGGTTGCCGGTGCAGGAGTTCTTCAGTCCGCTTGTTGGTCTGACACGGAACGACAGGTTTCTCCTGCTGAGCTGGGCATTCGCCGTCGCGAGCTATTTTGGATTCGCCGCCCTGGCAGGCTACCTGACTTCGCTTCTCGCCTCCCGGCAGCGACGACTGCGGCAGGCATACGTTGTGCTGACCAGCCGCCACAAGACGCTCATGTTGATGCACCGTACCTCTCGCGCACTCAGCAGTTTCGAAACCTCCTCTGAGATCTGCGACTCAATCCTGGGCGAGCTGCTCGAGCACCTCCATCTTGATCGGGCACTCCTCTACCGCGTGGTACCAGGCGACTACCTCTCCCTCTACATGGTGAAAGAACGAAGGGAGGATGGAACCGCCTTCGATACCTTCCACTCGAACGGCGAGAGTGGGTTTCGCGATAGCGTGGGCGGGCTCAAGGTCCTCATCCCTATCAAGGAGGGCGCGGGTCTCACCGCTCGATCAGCGATGCTGCAGGAACCGTACAATATCACCGACCCGGAGAACTCGCCTCACATCAACAGGGCGCTTGCGCGAACCATTGGCATGAATCCATTTGCGCTCGCGCCGCTTGTCGTCCGCGGGAGGACGATCGGCGTGATTGGGATAGACCGACGCTCCGCTGCCGGCGGTATCCAGAACGAGGAGTTCCGCGTGTTTCAGGTCTTCGCCAATCAAGCCGCGATCACGCTCTTTGGCGTCGAACCTGACGCTCCCTTCTACGCCTCCTCATCCGACGCGAATCAAGCGCCGTAGCGGGGCTCGCACTCCGTTTACATCGACTCTCGCCCATGTTTAAATGATCGCTCCGCTACTGCCTCGGCCTCCCCGAGAGCAAAGGAGGTGTCTCGTGCTGCACGAATTCTCCTATGTATCACCATCGTCCATGGATGAACTCCTCACGTTCCTTGAGGAGAGTGGCGAACGATCCACCGTCTTCTCCGGCGGGACCGATCTCTTTGTCACGATTCGGTCCGGACTGTCACGGCCGGATTTTGTGGTCGACCTCAAGGGAGTCAAGGAGCTTGGATTACTCACATTTGACCCTGCCGAAGGATTGTCGATCGGCGCCTGTGTCACGGTGAATCAACTTATTGAGGACACCGATGTGCTCCGTCACTACTCCGTGCTACGGGACGCCGGCTCCGAACTCGCGACCTTCCAACTCCGAAACCGCGCCACGGTTGTTGGGAACGTTGTCACCGCATCGCCATGCGGAGACATGAGCTCCCCGCTTCTGTGCCTTGGCGCGCGCGTCAAACTCGCATCCGCCGGCGGCGAGCGCGAGATGCCGCTTGGCGAGTTCATCACCGGCGTCAAGAGAACACAGATCGCGCCGAACGAGATTGTCAGAGCGATCACGGTTCCCATCGATCACCTTGATGCCGTAGGTGGCTACAAGAAGCTCAAGCGGATCAAGGGACACGATCTGGGCGTGGTTGCCGTCGCGATGATCACGGCGAATGACGTATCGCGGTTCGCCATCAGCTCTGCCGCACCAACACCGGTTCTGCTGCCGGACTTTCCCGCGAACGTAGAGGTTGCAGAAGTCCAGAAGGCGGCGCAGGAAGCGATCAGCCCTATCAGCGATGTCCGATGCACGAAGGAGTACCGCAGCTTTATGGTTGATGTCTTTATTCGTCGGCTCATGGAGGCCGCATGAGAGAGATCACCCTGACGATCAACGGCGAATCCTACACGCGAGAGGTGCACGAGCACCGCACCCTGCTTCACTTCCTTCGGGATGATCTTGGACTCACGGGAACGAAGGAGGGATGCGGCGCAGGTGAGTGTGGGGCATGCACGATCATCATGAACGGTGCCGCCGTGAACTCCTGCCTGGTGCTCGCGGCGGAGGCCAACGGTTCGGTGCTCGAAACGATCGAAGGAGCGGCCAAGGACGGAACCCTTTCTGCCCTGCAGAGCGCGTTTCATGAGCATCACGCCGTTCAGTGTGGCTTTTGCACTCCCGGTATGGTGATGTCCGCGACGGATCTGCTGCGCCGGAATCCCAACCCAAGCCGCGATGAAATCATCGACGGGATTGAGGGCAACTTCTGTCGCTGCACGGGCTACGAGCAGATCATTGAAGCGATTCTGGCGGCGAGCAAAGAGGGGAAATCACATGCTTGAAGCCATTCCCGCAGACCAGCTCAAACACGTCGGCAAGAAGACCGACCGAATCGATTCGAAGGCCAAGCTCACGGGACAGGCAACCTACGTCAGCGACATGACGCTTCCTGGAATGCTCTATGCTCGCGTCCTGACGAGCCCGCACGCCCGTGCGCGCATCGTGAGCATCGATACCGCAAAGGCGGAGGCGATTCCCGGCGTTCGGGCGATTGTCGTGGGCGATGAGCTTGACTATCGGCTCGGGCTCTACGTCGTGGACAAGGCGATTCTTGCGAAGGGCGAGGTGCGCCACTACGGTGAAGCCGTTGCTGCGGTCGCCGCTGATACGCTCGAGATTGCGGAGCAGGGCGTCGAGGCGATTGAGGTCGTCTATGAAGAACTCGAACCGGTGCTTCACCCTCTCAAGGCGCTTGAGGCAGATGCGCCGCTCGTTCATCCGGACCTGAGTGACTACTCCTACATGGAGGCGGCTTTTACTCCTCAGCCGGGAACCAATGTCGCCAATCACACCAAACTCCGGAAGGGCGACACCGCCAAGGCCTTTGAGGAGTGCGAGTGGATCATTGAACGACGCTACACGAACCCGAGCGTTCAGCACGTGCCGATGGAGACCCACGTTGCGATTGTCCAGTGGGGCCATGACGATGAGGTAACGATCTGGTCGTCTGCACAGTCGCCCTTCACCCTTCGGAATCTCTTCTGCACCGCATTTGGAATGTCGCATCAGAAAGTGCGCGTGATCGTTCCCTACGTTGGTGGCGGTTTTGGGGGAAAGGCGGGGATTGGCATTGAACCGCTGGTTGCCGTCCTCTCCAGGAAGGCGGGCGGAAGAGCGGTGAAGCTCACCGCAACACGCGAACAGGAGTTCAGTCTGCTCCCGTGCAGGAGTCAGCTCACCTACAATATCAAGACCGGCATTCGTGAAGATGGTCGAATTCTTGCTCAAGAACTGACCATGTACTGGGACTCCGGGGCATACGCCGACTATGCGGTCAACGTCACGCGCGCCTCCGGATACTCGGCTGGCGGCCCCTACGACATCCCGAATGCCAAGGTCGATGCCTATACGATCTACACCAACAAGCCGTTCGGTACCGCCTACCGAGGCTTTGGTCATGTCGAGTTCTTCTGGGGCCTTGAGCGACACATGGATCTCGTCGCGGAAGCGATAGGGATGGAGCCGCTCGAGTTCCGACTCAAAAACACCCTTGGCCCAGGATCGACGACCCTGACCGGCGAGAAGATCACAGCGAACACCGGCAATATCACCAAGTGCCTCCAGACCGCCGCGGAGGCCATCGGCTACCGAAAGCTGACCAGCAAAGAGAAGGCCAGGGAGAAGGAGACAGGCCTGAAGATTGGTAAGGCGGTGGTCGGGCTCCACAAGGCTCCCGCAATGCCACCGTTCACCGCAACCACCGTGATCCTCAAGATGAACGAGGACGGATCGGTCACCGCGAATCTCTCGCTCGTGGATTACGGGCAGGGCACCTATACCGCCGTCCAACAGATCGTCGCTGAGCGGCTCGGGTTTGACGTCTCACAGGTGAAGGTCGCCTTTGAATCGGATACCGATCGCGATCCTTATGACTGGCAGACCGTCGCCTCAAAGGGCCTGCTCCTCTCCGGAAATGCGGCGATTCTCGCAGCAGAGGATCTTCTCAAGAACGCCCATGAGGTTGCTGCGCAGGCACTCCGAGCTCAGGCCGTCGATCTTGCCCATGACAACGAGAAAATCTTTGTCCGTCACCATCCCGAGAGCGCGGTGACCTTTGCCCAACTCGCGATTGGTTACGCATTCCCGAACGGAAACTCGATCGGCGGTCCGCTCGTTGGCGTTGGTCGCTACATCGCGCAGGGTCTCACGCATCTGGACAAGGAGACCGGTCAGGGCTTGCCCGCGATCGATTGGACCTACGGCGCACATGGCCTAACGGTCGAGGTAGACCGAGAGACAGGTGAATACAACGTTCTGAAGGTCGTTTCAGTCTTTGACGTTGGGAAGGTAATCAATCCCGACGAGGTCCGTGGTCAGGCGATTGGCGGGATGCTCCAGGGGTTGGGAACGGCTACTTGTGAGGGGTACATCTACAACGAACAGGGCAGGCTCCTGAACCCTTCCTTCACGGATAACAAAATCCCAACCGCGAGAGATCTTCCGCTGGAGGTTGATGCCATCGCCATTGAAACGCCACAGATCGATGGACCTTACGGCGCGCGCGGGGTGGGTGAACACTCGATGATCGGTGTCGCCGCAGCGCTTGGAAACGCGATTCAGCACGCCACGAAGGCGGAACTCACGCACATGCCCATTCGCTACGAGGATGTGTGGCGGGCGCTTCAGAAGCGGGAGCCGGTCGACAATTGGATCACCAAGAGTCCCTACGGGAGCTGTCGATCCGCGCCAGAAATCATCAAGCATGACTGCTGACTCGGCTGGCCCGATCGTCATCGCCAACGCCCGGTTACGTAGAAACACTCTGAGGCGTTTGGAAGCAGACGACGGACCTACGGATCGTCTCTGGACGATCCGGATCGCCGATGGTGCCTACCTTTCGATTGAGCCTCAAGCCGGCGGAGCACCCGTAGAGAGTGGTGACTCAATCCATCTCGTGGACGCTGCCGGCGGCATCGTCACCGAGAGCTTTGTCAACGGCCATCTGCATCTCTGCAAAGTGAACACGCTTGATCTTGTGGGTGACGAGGCCCTCTCGCACTACCATGCGAGCGATATGGGTGGGGCGATGACCGCGATCGAACTCGCCTCAGAGGTGAAAAAGCACTACCGGACCGAACGGCTCCTTCCCCAGATCCGGTCCGCGCTTGATCAAGCCGTTCGCTACGGGATGACCCATATCAGAGCTTTTGCGGACACCGACACTACCGCGCGGCAAGAGGGGATCCGCGCCGTGACGATCGCTCGAGACGAGTACAAAGGACGTGTTGATGTTCAGGCGGTCGCGTTTCCGCAGGACGGTGTACTCCGCGACGAAGGGGCGTATGCTGAGGTGGAGCAGGCGCTCCGGGATGGCGCGGACGTTGTGGGAGGCATCCCCTGGATCGAGTTCACCGAACCCGATATGCGTGAGCACATCCGGCTCATGATGGAACTTGCTGTTCGTTACGATCGAGATGTCTCGATGCTCGTGGATGACGCGGGTGATGCCAGCTTGCATACCCTGGAGATACTTGCTGAGAAGACGATCGAAGCGGGGTGGCAGGGTCGTGTGACGGCGCAGCACGCTCGTGCACTCGCCTTGTACGAGACGCCGCGTCTTCTTCGCCTCGTCGCTCTCATGAAGAAGGCGGAGATGGGGCTTGTGAGCGATCCGCACACGGGACCACTCCATGCTCCGGTTCAGGAGCTCCGCGCCAATGGGATTGCCGTTGCGCTCGGCCAAGATGATATCGCAGACGCCTACTACCCGTTCGGCCGCAACAACATGCTCGAGGTTGGCTTCCTTGCCGCTCACCTCCTCTGGTTGACTGACGAGGAGGGCATCGAGTCGATCCTCGATATGCTGACTGTTGATGGCGCCCGCGTCTTGGGCATGCCGGATTTTGAGATCGCTCGAGGAAACGTCGCAAACCTTGCCGTCCATCGGGCACGATCGTTGCGAGAGTTGCTCGCTGCGCATGAACCGCCGCAGCTGGTCATCAAGACCGGACGCATCACGTCAGATCAGCGTGCCGGTGATTCGCGACAGGCATCGGGTCCGGCCGCTCTCTGAGTCGTACCCCCCGGAGCCAACCCAAATGAAGCCGATCGAGTGCGATTGCGTCCTTCTTGCTGCCGGATTATCGTCTCGCTCATCCGAGCACAAGCTGCTCCGTGAGATCGACGGCGAGCCTCTCGTTGCAAGATCGGTTCGGAATGCCGCTGTGTGTCGCAGGGTGATTCTGGTCACCGGGCATCAGGCCGACGCCGTACTCACCGCCGCTCTCGCGTCGGGGGTGTCGAGTTCGAAGCTTACTCCGGTCCACAACGCTGACTTTGAGAACGGGATGTTCAGTTCGGTTCAGGCGGGGCTCAGAGAGGTTTCAAGCAGATGGTTCTTCGTGGCGCCCGCGGATCTTCCGGATCTGCACGCCGGGATCTTCGGCGATCTCGCGGCACGGTCCGGCGATGGTCGCCGCTCAAGCGAGCACGAGAGCGGGGCTGCGGCCTTTGTGCCTGTCTGGAACGGAAGGCGCGGACATCCCGTGCTCATTCATCAGAGCGTGATCGACCACGCGCTCTCGCTGCGATCGGATGAGGGTCCAATGCGGAGGGTTCTCTCGCGCTTTCCCGTCGAGGTCGTTGAGACCCATCGCGAGGAGGTCGTTCTCGACCTCGATTCGGATGAGGACTTTGAGCGCTACAGATCCAAGATCGCTGACCAATCGGAGAGTCCGTAGTGACCCACCACCTTGTCCACGAGCCGATCGCGCACTACCAGAATCAGTTCCGGCCCGCCCGCCGATCGCGCAGCCTCGATCGCCGCCGAGACCGCAGGTTCGAGCGCCTCGCCGCGCAACTCAAGCGGACCAACCTCATCAATGGCGATAAGAGAGCCGGAGCTTCCGACTAAGTCGCCGTGGATGTGCCGAAGAAGATCCTCTATGTGATTCCGTGCCCACGCGAAGGCAGCTTCGCTAAAAAGGTGCGGTCCAATAGAGAGCGTCGTCTCGCCTTCACGTTGAGTCAGGGACCGGGGCGGGTGCGAGTCGTCCGCCGGCAAGAGCGAAAGATGACGCTCTCCGTTGACGAGGGGAGCCATCACACCTCCAACGGTGACACCCTCCGCTCGTTTGAACTCGAGGAAGCGGGCAAGCCGTGTGGTCTTTCCCGAACGCACGGGGCCGGTCACGATGTGAATGGGCTTCCCGTCACGCAAAGGCGATCGTTGCCTCGAGCTCCGCTGCCATCGCGAGAAGGCCCTCGTCCTCGCCGAACCTCCCCACCAGCTGAAGCCCCAGCGGGAGGCCGTTTCGATTCACCGCGATAGGAAGCGTGACGGTTGGCATTCCTGCGTATGTCCACGGGAGATTGAGCAGCGGGGATCCGGTAACGTCTAGTCCCGCGGGCGCCGCACCAGGAGCACTCGGCGTGAGAATCGCGAGGACCCCTGCCTCTCGCATCATCGCATCGAGCTGGGATCGAAGCTCCATTCGACCGGCGATGACGGCTGAATGGGTAGCGTCGGTCACGCGCTCACCCTGTGCCGCAAGCTCACGACTCTGTGGCGCGTAGAGCTCTTTGTATGACGCGATCCAGTCGCGATGAACGTCGGCGAACTCGCGCGCGACCATAGAGCGATGCACCTCGTTGAGGGATTCGATCGAGGAGAATATCTCCGCCTTTTCAACGTCCCATCCGTCTCCCAAACGCTCCGCAACTTCTGATAGCGCGCCCCGAATCTCACCGTCCGCTTGAGCTGCGTAGGCGTCGTCCGCGAGGACCAGATGGTGGTGCGAACCTGGATGCGAGGTTGCCGGATTCCACCGCTCCACGAGAACCGCGGCCGCGGCGGCGGCCGTTGCGACATCGGCAGCCAGGATACCCACGTGGTCAGCGGAGACCGAGCACGGGAAGACGCCGTCCGTTGGGACGCGCCCAAAGCTCGGCTTGAATTCCACCACGCCGCAGAACGAGGCGGGCCGATTGATCGATCCGATCGTCTGTGTTCCCAGCGCGACTGAAGCAAAGCCGGCAGATACGGATGCCGCCGATCCGCTGCTTGACCCGCCGGGGGTGTGATCCTGCTTCCACGGGTTTGTCGTCGGCCCGGGAGCAAAGTAGGCAAACTCAGTTGTTACGGTCTTGCCAATGATGATCCCCCCCGCGTTCCGGAGCCTGGAGACACTCGTTGCTTCCGGCAATAAGAAGAGATCCGCTGGGAGTCGAGATCCTGCGCGGGTAGGGAAGCCGCTTGCCGAAAAAATATCCTTCACGCCAATCGGAACCGCGAACAGCGGCGGCCGGCCACTTCGATCCGCCTCATCCGGGTAGGTACGAAAGAGGGCATCAAGCTCGAGCTCAACGCGATCTCTACGAGCGGAGGCAGATTCGGCAGGCTCCCCGTCAGGACCAACTGCGAGTGCCTTGATACGCGGCTCCACTTCCTCAATCCGATCGAGGATCTCACGCCACTGCTTTCGGATGCTCTTCTCCGATCCGTCGTTCACGGAAGCCAGGGCGCTCATAGGGAGCGGGCGATGGTCCATCAGACCGTCCCGCTCTCGCGCAGTGAACGAATCTTCTCGGGCGAGAGCCCGAGGCTCTCGAGTACCTCGTCGGTGTGCTGACCCAGTTCCGGAATAGGCGGTCGCATCGACTCGTCGGCGAGTCCGCTCATCTTGATGGGGTTCCCCGCGATCTGAACGCGTCCTGCCACGGGGTCGTCTACCTCAACGACCATGTTCCGAGCAAGGACTTGCGGATGCGCCATCACCTTGTCGATCGTGTTGATTCGTGCATGTGGTACCTTCGCCTTCTGGAGGAGATCGATCCACTCCTCGGATGTACGCTCGGCGAAGAGCGGCTCGAGCGCGTCGGTGTTGAGGGTATCGATGTTCTCGGTCCGAGCTCGATTGGTTGCGAATCGTTCATCTTGGATCCACGACTCGCGATCGACGGCCGTACAGAAGGAGGCCCAGAGGGCGTCGTTGCCCATCGCGACGACGATGTAGTCGTCCGCCGTTTTGAACGCTTGGAAGGGAGTGATCGTTGGGTGCCTATTGCCGAGTGGGACCGGAGGAGTCTGCGTCACCTGGTAGCGGGCCAGTGCGTTCTCAAGAATGGCGACCTGGCAATCGAGCATTGAGACATCGACCTTCTGGCCAAGACCGGTGCTCTCCCGCTGATAGAGCGCCGCCATGATGCCGTTCGCCGTGAAGAGCGCTGCAGTGATGTCACCAAGAGACGCTCCAACTCGCACAGGATCCTGACCGGGCCACCCGGTCACGCTCATGATTCCGCCTTCGGCTTGAGCGAGAATGTCGTAGGCAGGTTTCTGTGAGTCCGGTCCGGTATGCCCGTAGCCCGAGCTAGCCGCGTAGACCAGCCGGGGATTGAGTTGGTGAAGGGCGTCCCAGCCGAGTCCGAGTTTCTCCATCACGCCGGGTCGAAAGTTTTCGACCAGAACGTCGGATTCGCTGACGAGCTTCCGGAGAATCTCCCTCCCTTCATCGGTCTTCAGATTGAGCGTCATGCTCTGCTTGCCGCGATTGATGCTCATGAAGTAGAGGCTCCTGCCCTCCTTGAATGGACCAAAATGGCGCGAATCATCGCCCTTCTCAGGCATCTCGACCTTGAGTACCTCCGCGCCAAGGTCTTGGAGCAGCATGGTGCAAAACGGGCCTGCGAGTACGCGAGTCAGATCGAGAACCTTGATTCCGGAGAGTGGTTTCGCCATGGGTGCCTCCTGGGGTTCGATCATTCTACCGAGCGCTCGCTCCCCGCGCCACATCGTCCGTTGCGAGCGCGCGGCTGCTGCCGTATTCTATCCTCATGGAAACTTCACAAAGTGCCCGGTCCCTAACGGTTCGGGCTGTGATCATAGGTGCTCTCGGGTCGGTCGTAATAAGCAGCAGCAGCATCTACGTTGCGCTGAGGCTTGGCGCCCTTCCGTGGCCGACCATCTTTGTCGCGATTGTATCGATGGCCGTATTACGCGGGCTTGGCAACACGAGTAATGCGGAGATCAACGTCGCACACACCACGATGAGCGCCGGCGCGATGGTCGCCGGCGGATTCGCGTTTACCGTACCGGCCATTTGGATCCTCAACGCCTCTGCGGAGCCACGAATCGCTGCGCTCCTGGGTATCACAGTTGCGGGAACCCTCGCGGGACTCGTTATGACGTGGCTCCTGCGACCGCACTTCATCCGCGACGGCGGCCCTCCCTATCCCATTGGTCAAGCTGCCTACGACACCGTTGTTGCGGGTGACGAAGGCGGCAAGCGAGCCCGCACGCTCTTTGGTAGTCTCGCCCTCAGTGCGGGGTTCACCGCGCTCCGCGATCTGGTTCCACGTTTTCCCGTGGTTCTGTCGAGTCGCCGACTCGCCGCTCGTAACTTTGATCTGAGTCTCTGGCTCTCACCCCTCGCGGCTGGGATCGGCTTTGTGATTGGACCTCTCTACACGCTCACCTGGCTTGGTGCAGCTGTGGTCGCCTACCATCTCATGGTCCCCATTGGGATTGGTCTTGGGTGGTTCGCCGATGCCGGTGTGGCCGGCGCCTTCCGAAGCACGCTGGGGATCGGGCTCCTCCTTGGAGCCGGGACCGGTAGTGCGCTTCGTTCGCTGATCGTTCGTTCGAAGTCTGCCGCGTCTGCGAACGATGAGTCGGGCGAATCGGAGTCGGTCGCCGCTCGAGGTGCATTGGGAATCCAGCTTGGTTCGTGGTCGTGGTGGCTTCCCACTGCTGCAGCACTCGCCCTCGTTGCTCTGATCACGCTCACCGATCTTCGGCTTGCGAGCAGCCTCACCGCGATGGCCGGCATTGTGCTGGTCACCTATATCTCTGCTCAGCTCACCGGTGAGACCGGCGTGAATCCGATGGAACTCCTGGGTATCCTCGTCATGCTGGTCGTACGCATTTGGGCGCCTGAGGCAACCCTTGAGCTCGTGACGGTCGCAGCCGTTGTCGCCGTCGCGACCGGTCTGACCGGCGATGTGATGAACGACTTCCGTGCCGGCTACCGATTTGGAACGCAGCCGTCACATCAGATCGTTGGTGAGAGTGTGGGGGGCTTGATCGGTGCGGTTGTCACCGTCTTTGTCTTTGTCGCGCTGCTACGCTCATTTGGTGGAGTTGGAACCGCGGAGCTGCCCGCGCCGCAGGCAGGAGCCGTCGCTGCGCTGGTGGGAGGCGTACAGAATACGGGTGCGCTCTGGTCGGGTGTAGGAGTCGGGCTTGCCGCCGCACTTTTTGGCCTGCCCGCGCTTACCATTGGGTTGGGCGT
>JANQQY010000557.1 GCA_028284845.1 Spirochaetales bacterium | reverse complement strand
CTTGAGGCCGCTCGCGACGGCAAATTGTCGCACGTCATGAGTGCTCCCGTGGCATGAAGATCCAACTGGCCTACGGCACCGGCGAACTCGAGGTTACGGTCCCAAGCGGCGCAGAGCTCTCTGTCGTGAGACCCACTCACGCTCCCGGTCTCGCGGACCAGATAGGTGCGGTGCGTGAGGGCCTCCGGAACCCGATCAATGAGAGGCCCCTTGCGGAGCTGGCCGCAGAGTCGAGCCGTGTGGGGATTGTCTTCAGCGACATCACTCGCGCGACACCTTACGATGTCATCCTCCCGGCGATTCTCCACGAGCTGCGAAACGTTCCGGACGCACAGATCGTCCTATTCAACGCCACCGGCACCCACCGGGCCAACACGAACGATGAACTGATCCAGATCCTGGGGAGCGAAGCGGTGAGCCGCTTTCGGATCGTCCAGAACGACTCCACGGACGATGACACCCACCAAGAGGTCGGCACGACACCTAATGGGACACCTGTCGAAGTGCTCACAGAGTTCTTCGAATGTGACCTCAAGATTGCGACGGGCTTCATCGAACCGCACTTCTTCGCCGGAATGTCTGGCGGCCCAAAGGCCATTGTTCCAGGACTCGCAAGCCTTCGCACGATCCGTGGTAACCATAGCGCCGCGCACATGGATGATCCGCTGGTTCAGTGGGGTGAGACCGACGGCAATCCTCTCTGGGAGGAACTGCTCCACGCCGCACAGTGCGTGGGCAGATCGTTCCTCGTGAACGTCGCCATGAATAGAGCGAAAGAGATAACAGCAGTCTTCTGTGGCGATCTCTATGCGGCTCACAAGGCCGGTTCCGAGTTTGTGCGGAAGAGTGCCATGACGAGAGTCGACTCACGCTTCGACATCGTCGTGACGAGTAACTCGGGTCATCCACTCGACCTCAACATGTATCAGTCGGTAAAGGGGATGAGCGCCGCACGACAGGTTGTCCGAGACGGTGGGCACATCGTCGTCGCCGCAAGCTGCTGGGATGGAGTCCCTGATCACGGCAGCTACGGGTCTCTCCTTGCGAACGCGTCGTCCGCGACAGACCTGCTTCGAACCATCAGGAGCCCCGGCTTCGCGGCGCAGGACATGTGGCAGGCGCAGGTTCACGCGCAGATCTGTGAGAAAGTCAGCGTCCACTTCCACAGTGACGGATTGAGCGATGAGCAGATCGCGTCTGCCTTTATGGAACCGACGCACGACATCAGCAAGACCGTTGAATACCTGATCTCGGAAGGCGCCGGCAATCGTATCTGCGTGCTGCCGGAAGGGCCCCTCACCATTCCGTACGTCGATCGCACTGAAGAACAGCGGCCGTCCGACGCGGGAGTGGCATATGGCTGACGCAAAAGCTACGACGGTCATCGTCATCGGCGCAGGAACCATGGGGCGCGCCGCGATTGCACGACTGCTCCAGGGCGATACGGCGGTGACCGCAGTGGAGGTCAGCGCGTCTGCGAGAGAGAGTCTCCAGGCCGAGAACGCGCAGGCGGACGCCTCCGGGCAGCTAAGAGTGCTCTCGAGCCTCGGCGACCCCGACCTCGGCGATGCCCGAGTCGCCTTGCTCTTTCTCCCGACCGAGTCGGTGATTCAATCCGTGCTTGCTCCAAGCGGCACGCTCCGCCGCTTCGGTTCTGTCGACACCATCGTCGACTTTGGTACCAACTCCGCGACCTTTGCCCGCTCGACGGCGCAGATCGCCGCTGACGTTCACGTTTGCTACCTCGACGCGCCGGTCCTCGGACGTCCCGACAAAGTTGGACAGTGGGTGGTCCCAATGGGTGGCGATGCCGAGGCGCATAAGCTCGTCCTTCCCATTGTTGAACTCCTCGCGGTCAACGCTCCCCTCGTAGGCGCCGCCGGTGCCGCGACCGTCTTCAAGTTGCTGAATCAATTGATGTTTGGGGCGATCAACGTCGCGACTGCCGAGATCGCTGCCATCGCAGCAGCGGCCGGCGTGGATGCAAGGGCGTTCTTTGAGACTGTCACCGGGAGCAGCGCGGCGACTGTGAGTGGGCTCTTCAGGGAGATCGGCCGTCGCATTGTTGCGAACGATTATGCGTCGCCAACCTTTACGATCGATCTCCTCGCGAAAGACGTCGGTCTCTCGCTCGACCTTGCGCGATCCGTTGGTGTCGCGGCGCCCCTTATTCGGGAGATCGCCTTCAGCACGACTCGCGCTCAGGAGAACGGGTTGGGACAGCTCGACACCGCGGCCGCGTGGTTGGCGCTGCGCGATCGGAGAGACGACATAGGAGGAGACCGAGGTGAGGATTGAGTTTGAGTACGGCGAGGGAACGATGGCCGCAGAGCTACCGGACAGCACCGATGTGTTCATCCCGGGTGAGACGGTCGCTGATCCGCCTCACATCCCGGATGCCGAACTCGAAAACGAGACTCGGCGCGCGATCCAGAACCCGATTGGGATGGCGCCCATCCCGGATCTGGTTGACGCCGACTCCAAGGTCTGTATCGTCTTTCCCGATCGGGTGAAGGGCGGGTTCCAGGCGAACAGTCATCGGAAGGTCGCAACCCGGATCGTTCTGCAGGAACTCGAGCGTGCCGGCATTCCCGACGCCAACATCCTCTTTATCTGCTCGAACGGCCTGCACCGCAAAAACTACCAGCACGAGATTCGCGCGATCTTGGGAGATGAGGTCTTTGATCGCTTCTGGGCGAACGGTCGCATCGTCAATCATGATTCGGAAGATTGGGACAATCTGGTCGACCTGGGCACCGACGAGCTTGGCGACCAGGTGATCCTCAACAAGCAGGTGTTCGAGGCGGATCTGACCATCGCGATCGGACACACCCTCGGCAATCCGTACGGCGGGTACTCCGGTGGGTACAAGCATGTCGCGACTGGGATCGTTCATTGGAAATCGATCGCCAGTCATCACGTGCCCCACGTTATGCATCGCGACGACTTCACTCCCGTCAGCGGCCAGAGCCTGATGCGCCGCAAGTTTGATGCGATAGGCCAGCACATGGAAGCAAAGATGGGCCGCAAGTTCTTCCTGATCGATGCGGTGCTCGACACCAGCGCGCGCCAGATAGCGATCTTCGCCGGCTACGGGCGAGAGCTTCAGCCTGCTTCCTGGGAAGTAGCGGACAAGCGAACCTACGTGCCCTGGGCAACGAAGAAATACGACGTAATGGTCTTCGGTATGCCGAGCTTCTTTCACTACGGTGACGGTCACGGGACCAATCCCATCCTTATGATGCAGGCGATTGCCGCGAACGTGGTTCGACACCGACGGATCCTGAGTGACCGATCCGTCGTCATCTGTTCGTCGATTTGCAACGGCTACTTCCATGACGAGGAGTTTCCCGGCTACCGGGAACTCTACGAGCTCTTCCAGGGCAACTACCTCCAGACGCTTCCCGATCTTGAGCGGTACGGCGAGCTCTACTCATCGAATGATGAGTGGATCAACGCGTATCGGTACGGTTGGGGCTTTCACCCGTATCACGCCTTTTCCATGGTCAGTTGTGGCCAGATCGCCGAGGATCACTGCGCCGCGATCTACATCGTTGGTGCGCAACAACCGGGGTACGCACGCGGCATGGGTATGAAGACACGAGCCACCTTTGCGGTCGCGCTTGAGGACGCGAAGAAAAAGTATGTCGGGGAGAACCCCAACGTGCTCGCCCTTCCGAGGACCTTCAAGACAGCGGCCGTGCATCTCATGATGGCGGAGTGACTGTGCCGCACGAAGACCAAAACGTCGACTCGCCCGTCATCATTGATGACCCCACTGCGGTGGAGGCGAGGAGGATAGATGAGTAAGGGAAGCGGAAGAATGAAGCGATGGTGGGCCGAGAGATCTGCCGGCGAGAAGGTGGGGGTAGTGATAGCTATCATCATCTTTGGTGGCGGCCTGATCAGTCTGTTCGGGTTTGTGGCGATGAGTCTCTGGAACGCGGTCATGCCGTCCGTGTTCGGGTTGGGCACGATCAGCTATTGGCAGACCTGGGGGCTTCTGATCCTGAGCTGCATCTTCCTCGGCGGAAGCCGCAGCAAGGGCAGTGACAACGACTCCGACTACCCGGAGCGAGCCGCTGCGCACTGTGACGATCCGGACCCTGAGCCAACGGCCTGAGAGATCAGTAATCTATGGGGGTGAGGACCGACGTCTTGCCCCCAGGCGGCGAACCCTTCGTCGCCCGCCGACCGGCCGGTGCCATCCGTTTTGTGACGACAACCGGCTTCTACCCCCAGTACGACCCCGCAAACGACCAGGTCGATCGAATCTCGCCCATCGCGACCACTCGATTCCAACGCGTCATCCCGCGGTACCGGCTCTCTGCGAGCGAGACCGCAGATACCGGCCTTGGCCCCGCCCTTGAGTCGATTCCGGTCTACACCACGACACCGCGAACCTCTCGCAATCCGGAACGGGCAGACGCACCGCGCAGCGTCGATCTCCAAAACCGGTCGGGAGAACGAGGTCGCCCCACCGTTGCCGTTCAGCCTCGCACCCCGTTGCCGGCGCCGCTTCCGGAAGGCGCCGGAACGCTTGTGGATGTGTATGCGTGAAGAACACCCTCCAGGAGATTGACTCGGCATATATATACCTGTATATACAGGTAGTGAAGCCGATCTACGCGGAGATCTACAGTAGGCTCCGCAGCGACATAGAGG
The DNA here is from genome assembly GCA_028284845.1 of Spirochaetales bacterium. GTDB lineage: Bacteria > Spirochaetota > Spirochaetia > DSM-27196 > SLST01 > SLST01. The sequence goes on along the minus strand of JANQQY010000557.1, from coordinate 1,407 downwards.
CCGGGCGTTGCGTTCCGGGGGAGAGGTTGCCATCCGAGAGTCTGCTCTCGTCGCAGTTCTCCGCAAGTAGAATGACCGTGCGGAAATCACTCCAACTCCTCGTGCAACACGGCTTCGCGTCCGTAAGGGCGGGGCTCGGCTACTTCGTCCGGGATCGCGAGATCGAACTTCGCGACAATCGGTTGCGTGGCTTTACTGACGAGATCCGGTCGCTCGGTCGCACGCCGTCATCAGACGTGGTGGCGTCCGGGGTTGTTCATCGTGCGCAGATTGTCGGCCTGCCGGAATCTCACCCCTGGGGTGACCCGTTTCTGATGATCCAGAGGGTCAGATACGGTGACGGGGAGCCGCTCGTGTTGGAGACCGGATACTACGATCTCACGCTCTGCGCAGACCTTCCGGATCATGTCGAGAACGATTCCGTCTACGCGATTCTTGAATCGCGCTACGGCGTCTATCTGAAGCGTGCCGATCAGATCGTGAGGGCGCTGGCAATCTCAGAAGACGATGCCGACTATCTCGGCCTCGATCCGGGGTCTCCAGGACTCCATCTAGAACGAACAACCTTTGACTCGAACAACCGACCCATCGAGTTCGTGCGCGCCACCTTTCGTGCGGATTCCTACCGGATTCGGATGTCGCTCGATTCTACCGGGGGGAATAGATGAGAATACTTGTTGCGAGCGCCAAGGTAGCTGAGATCAATTCGATCCCATGGGCTCCTTTGGCCGGGATTGTGACCAACCCGACGGTGCTGCTCGAAGCGGGCGCCGACTGGAAGGCCACGGTAGAGACCCTCGATCGCGAGCCCTTCGAGAGCTTTCCCCGCATCCGATCGATTCATGTGCAATGCATTGCCACCGACAAGAGCGCCATCCTGGACGAAGTCGCTTCGATTCGAGGCCTCGTGCAACGCCGCTCGCTGGTCATCAAGCTCCCTGCGGCGCGTGGATCATTGGGAGCCATTCGACATATTCAGACCGAGTACGGCCTCAAGACCAATGTTACGGCGATCTCGTCGCTCGCCCAGGCACAGTTGGCGGCGGAAGCGGGGTGCAACTTCGTCTCGGTCTACATCGGTCGTCTCAACGCGTGGGGCGAAGAGCAGGGACGACACGAGTTGGGCTTCCAGGTTCTGGACGAGATAGCGAACTATCTCGAGAAGAAGCACCCGTCTGTGGAACTCATCGCGGCGAGCGTGCGCGATCGCGAGCAGTACGAACGTGCGGTGAATGCCGGATCGGACGCGGTTGCCGCCCCGCCGGATCTCCTCGTCCGGTCGATGCAGCATCCGCTGACCGACGCCGGGATCGCCGGCTTCGCCGATGAGTGGCGCCGGGTGGCGGTCTAATGGGCGTCGCGGATAGTAGCCAGCCGTGAGTAGGTTGGCCTGAGGTCCTCATAGGC
>JANQQY010000539.1 GCA_028284845.1 Spirochaetales bacterium | reverse complement strand
ATATTTGGATCAACAACGCCGCGCTCTCGACTCGACACGGCCGCCTCGACACGTTGGACCCTGCCGAAATCGAGCGCGTTGTCAGGGCGAATCTTCTTGGAGTTCTATTCGGTACTCGCCTCGCGTTTCAGAAAATGTCCAAACGGGGGTCCGGACATATCTACAATGTGGAAGGTCTGGGCAGCGGGGGCGAGATTCAGCCCGGGACCACAACCTATGGGGCGACGAAGTGCGCCACAAGCTATGTGAGCCGGGCCATGGCGAGAGCAGCGGCAGGGACTGGGGTCGGCGTGAGCCTTATTCAGCCGGGAATGGCGATGACCGCTCTTTTTAAGAGCAGTGTCAATGCAGACGATGATCGCCTGGCCAGATTTATCATGAATACCCTCGGGGATCGCCCGGAAGATATCGCATCCTTCCTGGCGCCGCGCATCCTCGCCAACGCCAGAAACGGGGCCACCATCAAGTGGATGGGACTCCCGAAAATTGTGGCACGATTTCTTCTCGCGCCGTTTCGAAAGCGCGACATCTACGATTCGGGCCTACAGGCCGCAAGCTCTGCGGATGAAAGGAGCGACGATGGATGAGTCGACACTTCAAGTGTGCGATCAGCGTCCTGGCAATGACAATATCTACCGAGGTGTCTTTGTCTGGGTCTTTGTGGCATAGCGGTGTTGCAGTGACAGGTTGAACCAGCTGCGATCGCCTCGAGAGTCGCCTACGATTGCGGCTCTCGTACCATGCACCAATACGGCACCCGCGTTGTGGGTATTGTCCCTGAGTCGCGAACTTCGAATCCGAAGTGCTCGTACATCGGGACGTTCTGTGGCCCGGGTGTCTCGAGGTAGGTTTCCATGCCGGCAGCGTCGATGCGCGATAGCATCGGCTTGAGTAGGGCCGACGCGTGTCCCTGGCCCTGGTGCTCCGGGTCCACTGCGAGAATTTGCAGGTACCAGTGGTCGCTCTGGATCAAGGTATGGTGCCGCTCCTCCAGGAACTGAAACATCGCGCTCATTTTCCTGCCACTGGAGAATGCAAACCGTACTAACCAGGTAAGTGGGACGGTGCGGAAGACAACCGATGGCCTTGAAGGATCAACGCCCGGAGGGAACCAGCCTGCGATGCCTTCGGTTTTTTCGGAAGTTGTGTACAGCTCTCCTGCGCCGAATGTCTGGTAGACCGGCATTCGCATAAAAAAGAGGGCGACTCGAAGGCGCTTCTCAGCATCTTCAAAGAACTCTGAGAACATGGCGTCGTCGGCAAACGCCCGCCCGACCATGTCGGCTGCTTGGATTCTTCTTGAAGCTGGCAGTGTGATCATTGCTTCCTACGGGCAGTTCGGATCGACGACCCAGATCTGGTTTCCCTCGGGGTCTGCGATAGCCCCGTACCAATAGCCGTCCGCCTTGCTCTCGTCTGGGCCAAAGACAATGGTGTCTCCGCTCGCCTTGAGATCCGCGAAGAAGCCGGGAACGTCTTCGACTTCGATCTGCATAATCACAGCGTTGGTTCGTGGTGACGCTGCCTCAATCTCCATCGCGCTGAGACTACCAATGCCAATCTGAACACCGCTTTTGGTCTCCAGGTTGGAATAGGCTTCCTTCTCGTGATGGGCGACGACCTCAAACCCTAGTCGCTCGATGTACCACTTCACGAGAGCCTTGCGGTCTTCCGCAAGAATTACCAATTCGCGTGGACGAACGATATGCATTGGTCCTCCCTCACTGGTCAAATCCGAAAGCAAGTCGCCTGGGCTCGCGCCGAACCATGCTTGCCCAGCACCTCCATGGTAGTCATGCGCATAGGTGCTCGCAACCCGGATTGTCTGTGGCAGACCATCCGTCAACGCGCGAGCGATAGGGATTTTCCCTATTGTCCGGCTCCAGTCGGCGTGATCTACTTCAAGAAAAGTTCATCACTAACCGGGTCTCCAACGGAGCGGCAATGCGATCAATATCAGCGCGTCAGTGGACGCTGCTTGTGGCACTCATCCTGATGGTGATGTCCTGCGCCACAGTTCAAGAGGAGCCGCCGGCGCCTCAGCCGGAAATCGACTCAGCGGCCAGTTTTCTACAGCGCGGGATGGAGCATCTCCTCGAGCCGAGTCGGTATGGGCTCCTCGCACTCATCAATGAGTATGGAACTCACTATCCCGAAGCGCGGCGTGACCTCTTTCGCGTGGTTGCCGATCAGGAGATCGCTCAGATCGACCGATTGCTCGCAGAGGGCGATCCACTCGCCGCGCGTGTACGACTCGGTTCGCTCCAAGCCCTCACCGGGCAAAAGCAGCGACTGGTAGAGACTGCAGAGAGAGTGCGTGACAGCCTCCTTACCGCCGGATACGAAGCGTCCGCCTGGGCGATGAACCCGGACGCAGCTGACAACGTTCCGCAAGGAAGCGCGATCGCTCCGCAAGACGCGGTGGATCAGTATCGGTCGATCCTTGGACAGGTTCACGTATCGCGAAGCGTGGAGAACCCGGACGGAATCACTCGACGATCTTCTCGCACCTTCGCGGGCTCAGGCTTCCTGGTGGACGAATCACTTCTGCTCACCGCCTACCATGTGATAGAGCAGGTGCACGATCCTTCCACAGAGTCCTACGCCATCAGCGTCCTTCTGGGCGACCAGCGCTACACCGCAGACCTCCACGGCTGGGACTCCGTTCTGGACGTTGCGATTCTGAGGCTCGAGGAACCTGTCCAACCGGAGTTTGACGTTTTATCCCGACTCGCGCACTCGCGAACGCTCGACTTTGGCGATGAGATCTACGGGCTCGGGCATCACTCAGGGCTCACCGAAACACTCACGCGTGGCATCATTAGTGCGCCGGTGCGGCAGGCACCGGAGATTGGGAACTGGATCCAGATTGACGCTCCGGTCACCGGCGGCGCGAGTGGTGGTATGCTGATCGGCCCCGATGGCTTTATCCACGGCATGCTCGTCGCGGGGCT
>JANQQY010000535.1 GCA_028284845.1 Spirochaetales bacterium | reverse complement strand
CGGTTGTAACGAGGCTCTCGCCTGCGAATGAGGTCCGTGGCTCCACCCCAACCGCGACGTAGATCAGGTCGGCCTCCGCGGCGCTCCCATCGTGGAGGACGAGCTTTCCCTGAATTGCGGCGTCGATGTCGATCTTCTCTCCCAGCCGGATTGCTGCTCCGCGGGATGAGAGAAACTCGTACGCCTTCTTGCCGGCACCTTCACTCAGCGCCGGGAGAAGCCGATCTGCACCCTGGTAGACCGTCAGCTTCTTCTCGGGGAAGTTCGTGACCAGTTCTCCAGCCAACTCGACGCCGATTGGGCCGCCACCAACGATCGCAATTGAGTTCGCAGCCTTGAGCCGGACACCGGCCTCGACAAGCTGCTCCTCACGTTCTGCCTCACTGTGCTCGTCCGATCGCTTGAGCCAGTCGAAACCGCGGACCGCAGATCCGGGGGGCACGATAGCGGCATCGAACTCGATTCGCTCGCCGTTCTCAAGCTCAACCGATTCGTCTGAGAGCTTTGTCACGCGAGAACGAACCTGCTTCACTCCGAGCCACGGTTCAAGCCGCTTCCGGATTGGTCTCTTGATAGCCTGCGGGGCTACAAACGCGCGCAGAATCCCGAATGGAAGCTCCGAGTACTCTTTTGGCTCAACGAGCGTGATATCAACAGCGCCTTTTCCACGCTTCTTGAGCTCCTTGATGGCCGCGGCTCCCGCGATGCCTCCACCAATGACTACTACTTTCTTCACCTTTACTCCTTTGCGGTGATCTTCTTCAGAAGACGCCGTAATTCCTTTTTTTCGCTGAGGCTGAGCACCCCAAACAGCTTCTCGTGTGTCTCCTCATGCGCCGGCATTGCCGACTGCACGTAGGATGAACCGGCCTCCGTAATCGCGATGACACGGCACCTCGCGTCGTGCTCGTCAACCGCCTTCGTCACAAGGCCCTTCGAGACGAGATTTCGGAGGACAACATCGATATTCCCACTCGATGTCAGGCAGAGGTCGATAAGGCCGTTAACCGATTGTGGTCCCCGAGTGTGCAGCACCGCGAGCGCATCCCATTGACTCGGCGTGAGCCCGTCGGCGCGAACCAGCCGCGAGAACTCGACCTGCATGAGCTGAAACACGCGTGACAGGGAGACGAGGAGGCCCTTGTTTGCCTTGCGAATAGCATCGTTCACGAGTCTAATTTATCTCTACATAGAGATAAAAGCAAGTCTACTGATCCATTGGAGGTCAACGTCCAGTGTCGCTATTCCGAGGACTCGGGGGTGTGTACGGTACGAACCCGTGCGAGTAGGACCGCTCCAACAACAAAGAGCACGGCGAGGCTCAACACACCCCACCGCGACTCACCGGTTAGATCGGCCATGACGCCGAGCATGAATGGTCCGATGATCGCCGCGAACTTGCCAAAGATGTTGTAGAAGCCAAAGAACTTCCCGGACTCTTCCTTCGGGATGAGCGCGCCGAAGTAGGAACGGCTGAGAGCCTGGATGCCGCCCTGACTCGTTGCGACAAGCATCGCCATGCCCCAGAAGACGATGTCTTGGGTTCGTCCCGCTGGAATCACCGGAAGGAAGAATCCCAAGACGATGATAACGAAGTAGACGGCGATTCCCGCAAAGATCATTGGCCGCGTTCCAAACCGCTTCGCGAGCCTCCCGTACAAGAGCGCAAAGGGGAACGCAACGACCTGGATCGCGAGGATAACGACGACAAGCTGTGAGGTGTCAAAGCCAATCTCGGTCGCGTATGAGGTCGCCATTCGGATGATCGTGTCTACGCCGTCAATGTAGAAGAAGTAGGCGAGCAGAAAGAGAAAGGCTTCCCGGTGCTGACGAAGCTCTCGGAACGTTTGCGCGACTCTTCGAAATGCATCCCGTACCGGATGCTGGTCGCGCTCGACCGAGTACTTTTGGCGCACGTTGCGCGCCATCGGTATGGAAAAGCCAAGCCACCAGACGGCGGTGATGCCAAAGCTGATTCGTGTGGCGAGAAGCGACCCGCCCACGACCTCGGGGTAGAGACTGAGGTAGAGCACCACGAGGAAGGGTGCAACACTCCCGATGTAGCCCCACGCGAATCCGCGTGTCGAGACTGAGTCCATTCGCCCATCGGTGGTGACGTCGGTGAGGAAACTATCGTAGGCCAGATTGGCGCCCGAGTAGGCGATAAACCCAATGGTGTAGATGACGAGTGCGTAGCCTGTCATCCCCTCGTTGATGGTTGCAAACAGAAAAGTCATTCCTACTCCGCTTCCAAGAAAGAGAAGGAACAACCGACGCTTGTTTCCGGGATAGTCTCCAATGGCACCGAGAACTGGTGCGGCGATCGCGAGGATTAGGCTAGCGACAGAGTTGACGTAACCCCAGAGCGCAGTCGCCCGGTTAGCGGCGAGCCCGGCTGCTGCAACGTTCGAAAAGAAGATCGGCATGATGGTGGTCACGACGATAAGCGTGAATGCAGAATTCGCAACATCGTAGAGGACCCAGCTGCGCTCTTCCTTGGTTAACCGTCCAATTCGCTCTGCCATACGATATGTCCTCCCGGCTGTGTGAGATTATCATGAGGCTCTGCCCAAACGTTGACGACACCCTTGTCACGTGCAACAGTCAAGAATGACAATCGCAATCGTACATGACTCAGAACGTGGAAATGGAGAACGTCTCGTGAATCAGATTCGGGATCGATTGGCAGGTGCCGGTCACACGGTGCGCGTCGGCCACGAACGGACACTTCGCGCGGCCGAGGTCTTCCGGGACTCGCCGGATCTGATCATCGTGGGAAGTGCCGTTCGGAAGTTCTCGCTGAGCCCCGTGACAAAGGCGTGGATCGGAGAGCTCGGAGCCGAACTTCGTTCGAGCAACGCTCACCCGCGTGCCGCGGTCTTTGTGACACATGCACTGACCACCGAGGCTACAAATCGCAAAGGCGAGCGCATCAGATCTCGGCTGGTAGATGTGCTTGGGGCGGATCGTGTTGCCGCCGGCTGGATCAGTGCGCGAGTGAAGGGACCGGACGGCCCCTTCCACGAGGGAGTGGAAGAGGCGGTTTTCCGGCAGATCGACGACGTGGTCGCCTGGGCATCCACGACCTGACGGCCGGGCCGCGACCACGTGATCCGCGTGGGATGCTCCGGTGCGACCGGCTCCGGAGATCACGCCCGGGCAAGGGCCTTCATGGCTTCCGCCAGGAAGCCCGCGGCTCCCTCACCGTGGGCGTCGTAGTGTTTGGTGAAGCGTTCATCAGAGATGTACATTTCAGCGAGTCCCTCCATCCGGGTCGCGTCTACCTCATAGAAGTGTTCGAGCCACACCTTCTGTCGGGCTGCAAGCTCCTGAGACTCCCTTGAATCGGGTCGCTGTGAGTTGTCCGTCGCAAGCTCGGCCGCCCGGCGCGCGATGGCGTCTCGCTCGGCCTTGATGTTCGACCACTGTTCCTTCGTCATTGCGCGAACCTTCTTCCCAACGGCGGCGTACTCGTCGGGCCACGCGCTCTGCGCTTCGCTCTCGTACGATTCAACCTCGTCCGGGCTGAGTCCATCGTAGAGTTCCTTGTTTGTTAGCATCTCTCGTTCTCCTTGAAGACTTCGTATTGTTTCCGAGACCGTGTGCAGCAAGCGACGCGTACGTTCCGCCCGGGCCCGCAGCGCAACCTGGTGTCGCTCGAGTGTTTCCAGCGGGTCGAACCCCGGTTCATCCAGGTATCGACGAATGTCTGCGAGAGGCACATCAAGCTCACGAAAGAAGAGAATCTGCTGCAGTCGCATCAACTCCTCTCGAGTGTAGCGTCGGTATCCTCCCGAACTCCGCTCCGCCGGTCGCAAAAGGCCGATCTCGTCGTAATGGTGGAGCGTGCGCACACTCACCCCCGCGAGACCTGCAATTTCCGACACACTGTATGCATCGTGACTCATATGCAGAGGTTAAAGTCTCACGTACCGTGAGGGTCAAGCATCTGGCACGCTCTTTTTCTGTACCTGTATACTCGCCTGAGATGAGCGCTTCCCCTCATACCGACCAACGCCGCTTTTCGATTCGAGAGATGACTACGGACGATGTTCCGACGTGCCTCGCGCTCTGGGCTTCGACGCCCGGCATCGGTCTCTCGGCCTCAGACGATCCCCGCGAGCTCGAACGGTTTCTTGCGCGCAATCGAGGACTTTGCTTTGTTGCGATCGGAGATCAAGGTGAGGAGCCGGATGCTGTCGTCGATCGGCCGGGTGCCGTCGTTGCTACCGTTCTCTGCGGGTATGACGGACGCCGAGCATACGTCTATCACCTTGCGGTAGAACGTGCATGGCGCCGAATGGGGTTGGCGCGCGCCATCATTGATCGCCTCCGTTCGGCCCTCGCCGATGTGGGCGTCTTCAGGGTCCACGCAATGGTTCTCTCGAACAATTCCGATGGCCGCAAGGCGTGGCGAGCACTCGGGTGGACCTTTCGCGAGGACCTCACGATCTATAGCCACACGCTCGAGTCGGAGTAGAATGCCCACATGAGTCCAAGGATCGTTGCGCACCGCGGCGGAAGCGCCATCGCGCCTGAGAACACCATGGCCGCGTTTCGAAAGGCGATTGAGCTGGACGCCGATGGGATTGAGCTCGACGTCCACCTCACCGCGGATGCGCGGCTCGTTGTGATTCATGACGACTCGCTCGACCGGGTCGCCAACTCCCCGATTCGGATCGGCCGGTCCGGCGTCGACGAACTGCGCGAGTTCGATGTCGGCTCCTGGTTCACTTCACCTGATGGAGCCGACTTCTCAGGCGAGCGAATACCGACTCTCGAGGAAGTGCTCGAGCTTGCGGCCGACGCTGGGCTCTGGGTCAATGTCGAGCTCAAAGCGGGCTCGCGCCTCTACCCGGGAATCGAGCGCGAGACAGTGAAGCAGATCGACCGGTTTGGCCTGAGCGAGAAGGTTGTAGTGTCGTCTTTTGATCACTACTCCTTGCGAGAGGTGAAGCGCGAGAACCCCGCGGTTGCGGTGGGAGTGCTTCACACCTCAAGCCTCATCGACGCGCACGAGTACGCCTCAATCGTTGGTGCGGACGCGCTCCATCCGCATGCAATGGTTGTGGATCAAGGCTACGTAAGTGGCGCGCGCGGACTCGGGATGGCAATCAATGTCTGGACTGTGAACGATGCTGCGTCCGCGAAGATGCTCGCAGCAGCGGGCGTCGATTCGATCATCACCGATGACCCTGCGCTCATCCGAACGGCGCTCGCGGCAGGAGGAGCACATGATTAAAACGAGGAACGAGTCGTCGCAGTCCGTCTGGGTTATCTCGACGCCGGAGGTCGAACTCTGTCTCACCAAGACCGGCGGCATGATGGCGCCGGTCACCTTTCGACGCTTTGGCGCCGGGGGAGAGAGGTCGGTCCGGCCCTACTACATCAGCCCCTGGCAGGACGAGGGCCTCGACCTCGACGTGGCGGTGCTCCGGCCGCTGAGGGGCGATTTTTTCTGCGCTCCGTTTGGTGCCAACGGCGAGTTCGAAGGTTCGGACGTTCAACCACACGGGGCGAGCGCCTGCGAGAGCTGGGATGACCCGGAGATTGAGCAGACCGACGATGTGGTCACGCTTCGTACTCAGATCGCGAGCACGCATCCGCGCGGCACGATCACAAAAACCATCACGCTACGTACCGGCGAACACGCGGTCTACACAACACACACGTTAGCAGATTTTCAGACACCTCTACCCGTTGGCCATCATGCCTGTCTCGATTCAAGCGACGATGCGCCCCTCCTGCTTGCACGATCTCCCTACCGTTTTGGACGGGTGGCAACGAGCAACTCACCCGTTTACGCGGACGAGGAGTATCGGTCGCTTCCAGGAGGGGCCGAATTCGAGTCCCTCACGAGCGTTCCGACGCGTTTCACCGATGACCCGGTCACCGACTGCACCATCTTCCCGGCGCGGCGTGGGTTCGTCGATATCCTCGCGACCTTCGATGAGATCCCCGCCACTGGCGAATCGAGCAACGGCGACACCACGCTGTCCGGGCGTGGGTATCCTGCATGGACCACGGCGGCGCGGCCCGGGGCCGGTTACCTCTGGTACTCACTCAAAGACCCTGGTGTGCTACCCTCCGCGGTGATGTGGATGGAGAATCACGGTCGTCACGCGCCACCGTGGAACGGCCGCAATCGTTGCATTGGACTCGAAGATGTCTGTGCCTACTACGCCGATGGCCTTGTTCCATCGATCTCACCGAACGAGCTCAACGATGCCGGCGTTCCCACCGCACTCGAATCACCCGCGAGCGTCCACTACGTTCAGGGCCTCGTTCCAATTCCATCTGACTTTGGTCATGTCACGGCGGTGCACTTCGCCGACATCGGTGCCGAGTTTGCAGACGCTCATGGACATAGCGTCACGACGCCTGTCGACTGGCGGTATGTCTTCGAGAGGTGATCACCCCTGCAATGACCGACCTCCAATCTATTCGAAACTTCGCCCACCTCTCACATTGGATAGGCACCTCTGGCCAGCCGACGCGTGACCAGTTCGAGACCATCGCAAAGGCCGGCTATTGCGCCGTCGTCAACCTCGCTCTGCCTGACCACCCTGACAGCCTCTCGGACGAGGCGAGTATCGTGACCTCACTCGGCCTGGCCTACCACCACATCCCAGTTCCGTGGGACGCCCCACTCCTCCAACACCTCATTGACTTCGCATCGGTCATGGATCTCTACTCAGGAACACAATCGAGATCGCGCCGCAACAACGCCCGACCAGTCTTTGTCCACTGCATCATGAACTACCGAGTCTCCGCCTTCTGCTACCGCTACCTCACCGATGTTTGCGGATTCCCTCCCGGCGACGCTCGCTCGCCAATCCTCATGGAGTGGACGCCAGAAGGAGTGTGGGCAGAGGTTGTAGGCGATTCGCGCTGGCGCATCGTTCGATAGCACATGGCGATTCAGACCGACTCTCAGGCTATGCCATCGAGTCAGCTTTGGCTGCTGTTAGCTGCACGAGCCGCGCATAGAAGTGTCCCTACGAGGTCCAAGCGTGAAGAGGTCCAGGCACTCATGGGATGATTGTGGAGTTCGTGGGGCGAACTCCAAGAAGACATCGACTCAACGGCAAACCGTTGAGTCTGGAGTTTGCGATGTGCCTGCTGCGTACCGGTGAGCAGAGCTGCCCATCGCAAACTCCAAAGGCGCCACGCGCCCAGATTCTTCGGGCTGTGCGACTCTCAGGCTACGCCATCGAGTCAGCAGTTGGCTGCCGCCAACTGCACGCGCCGCACATTGAAGTGTCTGCACGAGGCCTAGACGTGAAGAGGTGCGAGGACTGATGGGATGGTCGTGGAGTTCGCTCCGCGAACTCCAAGAAGAAATCTGGGCGCATGGCGCCCAGATTCTTCGGGCTGGGCGGATTTGAACCGCCGACCCCTTGTCCCCCAGACAAGTACGCTAAACCCCTGCGCTACAGCCCGATAAAGAGAGACAAACCTATCGGAGCGGTTCTTTGATGT
>JANQQY010000532.1 GCA_028284845.1 Spirochaetales bacterium | reverse complement strand
GTTGGAACAAAGAGCGGATAGTGCGGAGCATTGGTTGGAAGGTAGCAGAGAAACGGCGACTCATCGTCGATCGCCCTTCCCATCCATTCCATGGCATTCGCAAAGAAGACTTCGGTGCAGTAGCCGCTCTGTCGCTCACGGGTGTCGTTTCGGATGTAGACATCGTCGAAGTAGTCGTTCTCCCAGTAGTCGGGGACCGAACTGATGTGGGAGCTGGGAAACCAGAGACTCTCGCCAAAACCACGATCTATTGGGCGGTAGGGGTAGTTGTCTCCCAGGTGCCACTTCCCAAAGAGTCCGGTGGCGTAGCCGGCGCCAGCGAACGCATTCGCGATCGTGGGTAGCTCGGGCCGAAGGAGCGTGCGACCGCTCGACACGTTGAGTGCGCCGTTGCGAGCGGCATCGAGCCCTGTGAGAAGCTGCCCCCGTGTAGGTGTGCACATGGGAGCGGCATGAAAGTCGGTGAGTCGAATACTTTGGGAGTGGAGCCGATCAAGAGAGGGCGTGTCTGCGACCGGGTTTCCGTGACAGCCGAGATCACCGTAGCCCTGATCGTCTGTGATCAGAAAGACAACGTTTGGGTGCGCCATGGCTGCAGCATACCGCGTGGCGTGGCGTGCTGCAGCAGGGGCTCCGCGCAGGGCAGCCTCAGTGGTTCGTAGCGTCACGCTCCAACGACTGCGGCAGCTCCCGCTCCAACGGTCTCCGTGGGAAGCGTCGTGCGTTCGATCATGGCGCCCGCTCCTTTGAACGCCTCATCGACGCTCTCGTAGCCGCGGTCGAGCTCCTCGATACCGGTGATGCGCGACTCACCCTTCGCTATCACGGCCGCCATCAGGTAGGTGAAGCCGGCCCGAAGATCCGGTACGTGGACGTCGCAACCGGCGAGTGGTGCTCGCCCACGGATGACCGCGCTATGCCGATGCCCACCCTCTCGGAATCGGCAGGTGGAATCACCCATGCAGAGATCAAAGATCTCGATGTCGGCACCCATCTTGCTAAGCTGATCAGCGTAGGCGAAGCGATCCTCGAACACTGTCTCGTGGATAACGGAGGTTCCATGAGCCTGCGTCAGGAGGGTGGCGAAGGGCGGATGCCAGTCGGTCATGAAGCCCGGATGAACCGAGGTCTCTATGGAGACGGCACGTAGTTCACCGCCGGAGAATCTCACTCCCTCGGTATCAACGGCAAAACGACCTCCGGCGCGTTGAAGCGCGGAGAGGAACGAGATCAGGTCCCTTTGCCTGGCCCCGCGGACAAAGAGGTCGCCGCCCGTCGCGACTGCGGCAGCGCCGTACGAGGCGGCGACCAGCCTGTCAGGCATGACATCATGGGTCGCGCCGTGAAGCGTGGCGACACCTTCAATCACATAGGTTCGATCGGGTCCCAGGTCGATTCGTGCTCCCATCTTCTGCAGAAAAAGCACGAGGTCGGTAACCTCGGGTTCGATCGCGGCGTTCGAGAGGACGGTCGTGCCCTCGGCGAGCGTGGCCGCCATCAGCAGGTTCTCGGTCGCCGTTACGCTCGGATACGGCAAGGCGATTGTGGCTCCTCGCAGACGGCTCGCCGTCGCACGGTAGTGTCCATTGTGAATCTCAATCGTGGCTCCAAGGCGGGCGTAGCCGTCAAGGTGGAAATCGATGGGACGCGCCCCAATCCGATCACCTCCGGCAAACGGAACGATCGCTTCGCCGCAGCGATTCAGGAGCGGCGCCAGCAACATGACGGACAACCTGTTCCGCTCCGCAAGCTGGGGCGAGATCGACGCATCGGCAAGCGAGGCTGTCTGGACCGAAAGCCCCCGATCTCCGCGCTCGAGATTCATGCCGGCACCGGCGCAGATGTCGATCGTGATCTGAGTGTCGCCGATTGAGGGGACATTGCAGAAATGCGATTCTTCGTCGGAGAGCATGGAGGCCACAAGCAGTTTGCTGATTGAGTTTTTGGCACCGGGCACGGTCACCTCACCGTGCAGTGGCGTGGGTCCGTGAACAGTCAGTAGATCCATGTGACCTCCAGGGCTATGTGGATCTTATCGGTTGTGGATTGAGCGACCCAACCGATTCGAGAGATTTTCACAATGCTGTCACATTCGAGTTGTGTTGGAAGCTTGTGAGCGCTACGGACACGACCTGGGCGACGGGAGAGCGAAGAGATGAGAAGCAACAGACTAACGCCCGAGAGATCTCGAGCGTTCGCAGAATCCTATCTGAACACGATGGACGCTGACTTCGTAAAACGAGTCGACCATCAGCGCGCGTCGCGGTGGGCGGCCGAACTGATCACGCATGAACGATCCGACCTCAACGACGTGGAGACAATTGCTGCCCGCCTCGAGAGAAACAAGGAGCACTTCCAAGAGATCACGGCTGACGTCTTTGCGGAGCGCGTAACTGACTCTGGAGCCACCTCGTGCATCAGCGGCATTCGGTTCGTGAATGGGGACCCGGCAGCCCCTTTTGTTGACGTCCTCCCGGCTGAGCTTCCAAGATCTCTCGCGGACCTGACCGAGATCCGGGAGCTGGTACTCACGCTCTATGCATCGTTTTGTCCCCGGCACTTCCAACTCTGGCTCCCTCCGGGGCATCAGATTCAAGGGGCGCAGCAGGAACCGGAGTCGGGCCGAAGGATCATCGCGGCTTTCTTGGACGACATCACGAGTACGGACGCGCACAGCGGTGTCATTACCCTTGTTCCCGTCGAGTCTGCGGACTATTACGATTGGTATGCGGCGATCTACCAGGAATTCCACGAGCAACACCCCGAGCTTCGGAACTGGGTTCCGGTGAACGACATGGAATCGATGGAGCTCTGCCGGGAACAGGGACTTCTCTTCCGGGCGCTGAGTGACGGTACCCCATGTGGGTTGATCGCAGGAGAGGAGCTTCTCTTCCTTGGAGAGAAGTCGCTCTACATGAATGAGATCGTTGTGGATGGTGCGCACAAAGGTACGGGTCTCGCATCAGAAATCCAACGGCTCTTCCTCGAGCGCACCAGGGATCGATTCGACATCGTCTGGGGCACAATCGACGCCAAGAACCTCCCCTCCACAAAGACGGCGATTCGGAATGGAAGGCGATCGATTAGCGAAGAGCTCTTCTTCCCTATCTAGGAACGTTGACGAACCCTTCACGCTCCTGTACAAGTCCGAATGATCTCGATTGTTGATCGACTCACTGCAATCACGGCGGAGGCCTTCACCACCGCCGG
>JANQQY010000527.1 GCA_028284845.1 Spirochaetales bacterium | reverse complement strand
CTTGCGAGATGCAAAGAAAACTGGCGCAGCGTGAGCGATCATGCCGATTAGTCGGTGGCCTTGCGAGATCACATGCTCCACCATCTCTCGAGCCGCCTGCTCATTATCGACATACACCTGGTCGATGCTCGTATCCTCAATGTAGTCCATGCTGACGGCCGGGAAACCGCTCTCCGCCAACTCGGCGAGCGCGGGGTCCTCAGCGTGCGTGTTGATGAGGACGATCCCAGATGCATTGGTCTGCTGCGCAAGAAGTGTGTAGCTCGCCTCACGCAGGCTTACCGGGTGCACGACGAGACGAACGCGAAATCTGTTCACCGCCTGCGACATCCCCTCGAGCGCTCGTGTGATAAAGACATCCGAATAGACGAACTGGCTGTGACAGATAAAGAGCCCAATCGTGGCGGTACGTACCCGGGCAAGCCGACGCGCGTCCTGGTTCGGCGTGTAGCCCAGACTCCTGGCGGCGTCGAGAACTCGCTGCCGAGTCGACTCCGGAATGCTCTTCCCGGGCGTATTGTTGAGCACGAATGAGACAGTCGTTCGCGAGACTCCCGCCTCGCGAGCAACATCTTCTGCGGACGTCCTGTCTCCTCTCATCTTGCGACCCGCTTGAGGATCTACCCCTTCACCGAGCCTGCCATCATCCCCCGTATGAAGTAGCGCTGGAGACTGAAGAACACGATCAGCGGCACCACAATGGAGAGGAATGCGCCGGACGTCAACAAGTACCAGTCCTGCCCCTTTGAGCCGACCATTTCCGAAAGAAGCGTGGTTACCAGCGAGACCGATGCTCCCGACCCAAGGAAGATGAGCGCGACCAGGAGATCGTTCCAGACCCACAGGAACTGGAAGATCGCAAAGCTGGCGATCGCCGGAACTGAGAGCGGAAGGACGAGATAGATGAACTTCGTCATTGGTGTGGTCCCGTCGACCACAGCAGCCTCGATCAGATCTTTTGGTATCGTGGATATGTATCCGTAGAGAAGATAGGTCGCGAGCGGAAGTCCGAAGCCTGTGTGCGCCAGCCAGATGCCGACCCATGTGCCGTTCACGCCGACGCTGCTGTACAGGCGGAAGAGGGGCAGCAACGACATCTGGAGCGGTACCACCATGAGTCCAACAACGATCACAAAAAACGCCTTGCGACCAATAAAGGTCATCCACGCGATCCCGTATGCGGCGAACGCTGCGATCGTGATGGGGATAACGGTCGACGGGACCGTAACGAGGATGCTGTTCAGGAAGGCGGTGCCCATCCCATCCTCTCGAATGACCTCGCCGTAGTTCTCGAGCGTCCACGCACCCTCGACGAACGGCCTGAACACAGCGGTCCACCATCCAGAGACATTGATTGCCTGCTGATCTCGAAATGAACTCACGAAGAGCCCAAGAGTCGGGAGTGTCCAGACCAAGACGATTACGATGATGGTGAGGTTGAGTACAATTCGCGAGCTTACTTCCCGCGTCCGTTTCTGTCTTCGAATTCGTGTCAGTGCTACTTCAGCCATTGCCCCCCCTATGCCTCGTTGAGGCTCCGGATGTTTCGGATCATGACCGGCACCACGCCTATGAACAGGATGACCGCTAGCGCAGCTCCCCGCCCGAAGTTTCCTGCCTTGAACATCTGGTTGTACATCATGTTTGCAACGACGTCGGTGTTGAACTGGCCACTCGTCATTACAAAGACGATGTCGAAGACCTTCAGAACAAGAATCACGAGTGTGGTTGTGACCGTCAGGATGGTTCCACTGACGTACGGAATGATGATCTGGAAGAAGATCCGAAACTCGTTCGCGCCGTCAATGCGAGACGCCTCGAGGAGACTCGATGGAACGCCTTTCACGGCGGACGAAAGAATGACCATCGCGAATCCAGTCTGGAGCCAGATCATGATCACGATCAGGAACACATTGTTCCAGGGTTCGACTCGGAGCCAACCGACCGGATCACCGCCGAACGCAGTCACGATCGCATTCAGAAGGCCGATCTGCTCCCCGAACAGAGCCCGATAGTAGATGAAGCGCCAGATGACCGACGCACCAACGAAGCTAATCGCCATGGGCAAGAAGATCAGCGACTTTGCAAACTTCTCCCATTTGATGCGGTCTACGAGCACTGCGATGATCAGTCCCATAGACACCGAAAAGAGCGGAACGAGGACGAGCCAGAGAAGATTGTTTCGCAGCGCTATGAGGATTTTTGGATCCCGGAAGACAGCGATGTAATTCTGCAGTCCGAAGTTCACCGGCGGCCCGCTTCCGCGCGTGTAGTCAAAGAAGGTCACGTA
>JANQQY010000502.1 GCA_028284845.1 Spirochaetales bacterium | reverse complement strand
GACCGGAACACTTCACGCCAAAACTGGTCGAGCAGGTGCATTCGGCTCGCCTGACCGAGGAGATCGTGGGAGTCTACCTTGGGTTGTCCAAGAGCGACGCCGAACTCACCGCCGCTCTGGGCGGGGCGCACCACCCGTTCTACTTCCCAAACTACGACGTTGTCTTCCCGGACCCCGCCTCACCTGAAGACATCCACAGCGACATGTGGGTGGCACTGAACCATTTTGGTGCTGAGAGCCCAAGCGCACCGGAAGGAAAGAGCACGCTCACGCTTCAGACCTACAGCTCGTTCTCGTGGCAAAACTACTGGAAGAACGGATCGGAATCGCACAGGCGAACCCCTGAGTACCGGGCGTTCAAGGATCGGGTGGGATCAGAGCTGGTGGAGCTCGCAGAGAACATCGTGCCGGGCCTCCGGGACAGTATTGAATACATGGAAGTTGGGACACCGCTCTCCAGTGAGCGATTTAGCCTGAACACCAACGGATCAACCGGCGGCTGGTGCTATGACGATCAGATCTCTCCCGTCTGGCGCTTCCCGAGCCTCAACCGAATCCGCACCTCAGTGCCGAATGTGCGGTGTGCAGGCCACTACGCACTCTGGCCCGGCGGAGTCATCTCGGCAGCGCTCTGTGGCCGCATGGTTGCCAATCAGCTCAAGGGGAGTTGGTCTCTCGCACCATTGGGAGTGTAAGCCTCGGCTACGGGAACGGGATCAGCAATCCGCTCTGCCATTGCAGGAATGGATACGATGATCCATCAATCTGCGTCCAAACGGTTGAGTAGTTCCAATCTGTGCTAAACGTGGCCTGGCTTGTCATGTCGGGCGTGAACAAGGGGGCGCCCTTGCCCATGTCGTTCTGACGAGCGAGGTCCGAATCGTAGTAGCTGAAGTCGATGGTACCGCCCGAATTTGACCCCACGAGGCCGCCTGTGGTCGGGCTTATCACGCCCCCGTCGACCTCGATTGCCGCATAGGTTCGCAACAAGTCGCCCTCATTCCGCCCGACAAGGCCGCCAACGCGAGGCGTGACCACGTCATCGGCGATCACGGTGTCGACAGCCGGGTCGGCATAGTAGGTGGCGTAGCTGTCCTCAACCAGGGAGCCCCGAAGATACCCAATGAGCCCGCCTACGCTGTATCCGCCGTAGACTCGCACCTGCGCGAAGCTGCGACGAACGGTGAGATCCTCGGCGTATCCAACGAGCCCTCCAATGTTGTAGTTCGCATTGCCGGCAGTGACGATTCCGGTCACCCCGACCGAGTGCACGGTGGTCGGTCCACCCTGGACGGCGCCTGAGAGAATGCCACGGTTCTGCCCGTCTCCAAGAATCTCCGCGTCAACAATAAAGAGGTCGGTGACTTCTGCATTCGCGAGATAGCCAAAGAGACCGACTCCCGTTCCACCGCGGTCTGAGTACAAACCCTGAATCTCGTATCCGTCACCGTTAAAGGTGCCTTCAAACGGCGAGCCGCCGTTTCCAATCGGCTCCCACCCGACTCCAAAGTTGTATGGCGCTACGTCGAGATCGATGTCGTTGAGCAGGACGAAGTCGGAATCAAGGAAGGTGCGAACACTGTCCAGCTGGTCCGCTGTGGCAATCTGAAACGGATCTCCAGCCGTTCCGTTGCCGCCCGCGAAAGGTGTCTCCCATTGTGCGTAGAGCTCTAGGTCGCTCGCGCCGATGCGAGGGGTCGACCCGATGGCGTAGGCGATGCCACTCCCATCTGATTGTGTATTCCATTCGGTGAACGTGAAGCCGGCCCGGCCAAGGAAGAGATTCCCGTCAGGGAGCGCGGCAACGAGCTGTCCGGGCGTATAGGTGGCCGAGTCAGTGGGGGGAGTACCGGTCTCATTGCCGTTGCCAAAGTAGAGAACTGAGAAGTCGAGTTCCACGTTTGTGCCGTCAAAGCCGGGGGGCGGTCCCGGAAGTCCCTCGTCCATAAAATTCGCGATGACCAGGCCGTCGGCGGCCGCAGAGATCGAACCGTCGGCATCCGTGTCCGCCCTGGCGAGGGCCTCATCATCGGAGGCAAAGAGCCCGTCGTATGCGTTTGGGCCGTCGTCAGTGTCGTGCGACGTAACGACCCCGTCTCCGTTGACATCACCGGGCAGTACGCCAAATCCCCGCGAGCCAACGGTCTCGCCGTTGGGATCGATGATCACAATCGTAATCGTGGCCGGCGCGTCGACACCGGGTGCCGCGGGCACCGAGTATGGAATGATAAGTCGGTTCTGGTCGGGCTCGACCTCCCAGGAGTCGAGAACCGTTACCTCGTTCCCGATTGGAGCGCGCCGAGAGGCGACCACAAGACCCTCTGAGAACATCGACTGTTCAATGGTGCCGGCAAAGGTGATGACCGCTGCGATCTCGCCGTCAGGAGTCGGCCGCCGGGGCTCTACGAAGTAGTCCTCATCGCCGTACTGCGCGTCCGTGATTTCGAGGCCAATGAGCTGTCCTGTCTGATGCTCGGCCATGCTCTCCCAGCTCGTGATGTCCGGGATCACGCGGGGCTCAAGCTCCGACTCGGCCTCAACACGCTCACCGGTGAAGCCGGTCGATTTTGGATCAACGGGATTGGTAAGCTGACGGCATCCTGCGAGAGCCAAGAACAGAAGAGCCGACACTGTAAACACGGCTCTTGTGGCGCGTAGCTTCGAATGCGATGCCATCAGGTCAAAGTGTAGCGCACGTACCCCTCAGTGTCAGACGTTTTGGGGCACTCACAGCCTGAGAAGGCCCTCTGTGGCGACTCGTCAGACTCTACGCAGGAGCGACCGACGCGCCCTTTCGGCTCCTCTGAAAGAGGTAGACCGCTCCATAGAGCACCAGAGCCGGCAGGAACATCAGGTACCGAAGCGACTGATCAATGCCAAAGAGTCCGGCGGCCCTACCCGGAAGCAGGAAGAGGAGTGCGGCGGCAACGAGCACAAAGAACTCCCACCACCGCATTCGCACAAGAAACCAGCCTTGGACCACGTTCGTGAATGCAAGAACGCCAAGGATGCTCGTGGCAAACATCAAGAGCACATGCCATCCGCTCTCAACCCCAATCAGTAGCAGCTCGGCATTAAAGACAAACATAAAGGGAATGAGGGCCGTTCGTAGATCGTAGACAAATCCCTTGATCCCGGTGGGAATGGGATCGGACTCTGCGATCGCAGCCGCAGCGTAGGCCGCAAGACCCACCGGTGGTGTATCGTCCGCGAGAATCCCAAAGTAGAAGCAGAAGAGATGGGCGGCGATTGCGGGAATGATGAGTCCCATATTCCCACCAAGCTGCACAATGACCGGAACGGTGATCGATGCCATGACGATATAGGTCGCGGTTGTAGGCAAGCCCATGCCAATGAGCAAGCTCACAATCGCTGTCAGGAAGAGGAGCAAGAAGACGTTCCCCAGAGAGAGGGTCTCCACCACCTGCACAATCATGCTGCCGATGCCCATGTTGACCACACCAACAATGATTCCCGCGGTCGCAGTCGCCAGCGCAACGGTCACCATGTTTCGCGAACCGTTGATCATTCCCTGACCAAGGAGCTGCACGCCCTCCTTCAGGAACTTCCCAATCGATTGCTTCGCGCGTGCCGCGGCGATGATCTGACGAACGATCAGGATGCCAACGAGAATCAGAATCGCGTTGAAGACGGCAAAGTTCGGCGATCTGCGGAGGACGGCCAACTCGTAAATGAGCCAGACAACAGGAATCAGGTGGTAGAAGCCGCCCTTCAACACCTCAACAAAGTTCGGAGTGTCTTCCGGCGGCAGTCCACGCATTCCCAGCTTGCTCGCCTCGAGGTGTGTTATGTAGAAGAGCGCCACATAGCTCACGAAGGCAGGGAGGAAGGCGGCACGAATGACGTAGAAGTAGGTCTGGCCAAGGTACTCTGCGATGATAAAGGCTGCCGCGCCCATGATGGGTGGCATGAGTTGCCCGTTCGTACTCGCGGCGACTTCCGTAGCCGCAGCGGTCTTCCCCGGATAGCCGACCTTCTTCATCAGCGGAATCGTGAAGG
>JANQQY010000501.1 GCA_028284845.1 Spirochaetales bacterium | reverse complement strand
AACGTCGACCTATGAGGAGGCGATTGCGACCGTCGAGGGATGGAAGGGCCATCGTGGAGACGGCGCCGCGTGATTCTTCGAGCTACAACGACCGCGGGGATTGAAGACCTCGCCTTGAGCGAACTCGTCTCGTGCCTGACGTCCGGCGGCTACCAGCCCTATAAAACGACCGAGAAGTGGTGCGATCTTCCAGGAATCGTCAGCGTCGAGCTCGATCTACCGCCGTCGGTGGGGCTCTTCGAGCAGCTTCTTCGAACGGCGCATCTCCGACTGATCTACCACCTGACCGTTCACGTGGTAGAGCTGGAGTGGGACGGCAGGAGTATTGAGTCACTCCTTCGAGGGATTGGCGCGGCGGAGTTTGATGTCCTTGGGAGCGCGGAGAGCTTCCGAGTCACCTGCTCGCGAGCAGGCGATCACGAGTTCCAGAGCCCTGACGTTGAGCGAGCGGTTGGAGCGCAGATCGTTGAACGGTACGGAGCTCGCGTAGATCTCGAGCAATTCTCGGTACAGATAAAGATCGACATCGTGGGGGATCGAGCCTTTGCCGGCTACCAGCTAACCGGACGAAAGGGTCTCGATCGCCGCTATCCGTGGCGTTACCGTCCGCGTGTCTCGCTTCGCACGCCCATCGCCTATGCGATGCTCTCCCTCTCAGGCTTCCTCGAAAGCCCCGGCCCGCTCCTCGACCCGTTCTGCGGTTCGGGTACCATCCTCATGGAGGCCGCCTCGGTGAGCCGTCTGACCGGACACGATATCGCCCTACATGGCCGCGACTGGGACGCCGCTGCCGTTGACGGCGCCGTTCAGAACATCGAGGCAGCCGGGCTCGCGGGTATTAGCATCGCAAAAGGCGATGCTCGTGCTATCTCAGAAGTTCACGCCCCCGGTTCGCTTGAGTACATCGTGACCAATCCTCCGTTTGGAATCCGTCTTGCCCGTGTTACCAACTTCCAGGGCTTCTACGCCTCGTTCCTCCGCTCCGCGGCAATCGTGCTCAAAGAAGACGGAGTCCTCTGTCTGCTCGTGGGGAAGCGGAAAGCATCCTTTGCCCGGGCGCTCCAGCAATTTCCGGAGTTTGCCTTTCTCTCTGCGAGGACAATCGAGATGGGCGGCGTCTATCCATCGCTCCAGATCGTGCGACGGACGAATCTTTACAGCGGCGATCCCATCTCCTATCATCCCAATTCATGAGTCCTGGTTCCGGAACCTCGCTGCGTCTGCGGCTGATCGTGCTCGCCCTGATCCCGCTCCTCGCAATGCTGGTTCCCACCGGGGTGATCGTTACGCAACTCCAACGCGACGCCGTTGAGTGCCGAATCGTAGAGGATCTTACCAATGTCTCGAGCGTGCTTGTATCCATTGCACGAGAGATGAGAGATACCCGGGCCGCTGCGCTTGGTGGAGCAGATACCCGGGCATCGCTCTCCACGATCGAAGCGCTCTACGCTGACTACCAGGCGCTGAGCGGACCCTACCGAGAGAGCGCCGGGACGATTGCGGACGGCCTGGGCAGAGTTGATGCGGCGTTCGCTGTGTTGAGGTCCCTTGGTCCCAACACTACCCAGGGTATCGTTCCCGCCTACACCGAACTCGAGAATGCCATCGTCGCACATATGAACAATGTTGCGCTGGTGCCCGATCGAGCCGACATCTCGCGCCGCGCCCTCTCGCTCGCACGGCTTGTCGAAGCACACATCCAGATTGGCCGCGCCGAGCTATTCGCCACCGCGGAACTCGCGGCATTTGGATCCGCTGCCGAAGAGGCAGCGCGCTCCTCGGTCAACCGGGCGCAATTTGTTACCCTCGCTGAACCGTCTCTTGGAGCGGCCTACGCACGCATCCCGAGCGATCAGTTCGCAGAGTTGATTGCGTTCGAAGAAGAGGTTGTTGACGAGTTGGTTCGCATCGCACGTGCGGACCGGATTGCCGTGTCGACCACGAGGACCGTAGTCGTGATTGTCGCCATCATCGTCATCGCGCTTACGATCCTGCTCCTTCTTCGCGTCTATCTGCGAACCCTTCGTCAGCTCGGAGCGGAGCCTGACGCGGTTGAGCATCTCGCACTCGCGCTCCAAGAGGGCGACCTTACCCGCGTCTATGGCGTTACCCGTCCCGAAACCGACGTTGAGATTGGTGGTGTCCATGGCGCCGTCGTGTCTACGACGCGGCGGCTCAATGAGCTCGTGGGTGTGCTCAAGAGATCAACTGCCTCGAGCCTGGAAATGGGTCAGTCATTAAACGACGGTGCTGCAACGACCGCCTCCGCCGTCGAGTCGATGGGACAGGGCATCGAGCGGGTCGAAGCTGATGCGGGACACCTCGATGACCATATTACGAGCACGGTCTCTGCGGTCGAGGAGATCCTCCGGACCGTGCGATCCGTTGCCGACCTCATTGAGGAACAGTCCGCTGCCGTAACTCAGAGTTCCGCCGCAATCGAAGAGATGACCGCTTCCATACAGAATGTCGCACGGATAGCTCAGTCCCGTGAGACGAGGACGCGTGATCTCCGAGAGGTGACCGAGACAGGTGGTGACTACGTGGACGAAACGGCAACGGTCATTCGAGAGGTGAGCCAGCAGACCGGAGCGATGATCGAGATGATCGAGCTCATCAATCAGATTGCGAGCCAAACCAACCTGCTTGCTATGAACGCTGCCATTGAAGCGGCGCACGCCGGTGAGGCGGGGAAGGGGTTCGCCGTCGTTGCCGATGAGATTCGACGACTCGCCGAACGGGTTGCGGAGAATGCCGGCACGATCGATTCGGGACTAAACCAGACCGTGGAGCGCATTGAAGCGGCGATGAGTGCGAGCGACGCGACCGGCGACACGTTTAGTAGAATCAGTTCAGATGTCGTTGAGGCGACCTCGAGCTTCGCTGAGATCTCTCAGAGCATGACCGAGCTCTCCCAGGGCACTGGAGAAGTGCTCAATGCCATGCAGAGCCTCACGACGATCACCGCTCGCATCCGATCCGCGTCTGCGGAGATGCAGGGGGGCACCAGTCAGATCGAGGAGGCGCTCGGAACAGTCCGGTCGATCTCTGCGAGTGTCCGAGAGGCGATCAATCGGGTCGCGGCCGGAACCGGAGAGATTCGCCGCGCGGCTGAGACGGTGCATCGTGCCGGTGAGGAGAACCGCGAGCGAATAGAGGAGATTGATCGGCACTTGCGCGAGTTCAAGACTGAGTGAGCGGCCGCTCTCCGGGCGGGAGGTCGCGTCGCGACCGACTACGGCTCCTCATTTAGGTAGATGTACTCGTATCGCCCGGAGTCATCGACATCCTCTCTTCCCTCGCGTGCTGCGTAGTAGTAGAGCACATCGTCCATGTCGTCCTGGGATTCGATGAGCGCATAGCGAGCATAGTGAGGCTTTGTTCGATCAAGAAGGAGGCCGTTGATCGCGTAGGGACTGATCGTATCGATCATCCCGCGTAACGTGTTACGCAGCCCGCCGTAGTAGGCCCGCGCCCGGCCGATCAACTCCGGCTGCCGTCCGCCGTCGTCCACCAGAATCTCGAAGACACCGGGCATTGAGGGAATCCTTCGGTTGATGATCTCTTTCGTGAGGCGCGTGAGCGGGCTCCACTTGATCGTGATGTAGACCGATCCTTCCTTGACTCGGCTGTGAATCCCCGGCTGCACGGCCCATTGTACCAGAGTGCTCTAGTTCAGAAAGCTGTTGATGTCGACATCTTTGCCCAGCGTTTTCTTCACCTGAGCGGCCGCGGCGAGTCGGTTGTTCGCTCGACTGAGTTCTGTTACCGCGAGACTGAGTCGAACCGAGAGTTCGTCGGTCTCGAGAATCTCTTGCTTGGTGTCGAGTCCGATCAGATCGATGCCCGCGATCAAGAACGAGAGCTGCGTGCCCGTGAGGGCGTTGAGTCGATCACGTTCAAGCTCTATCTCGGCATAAAACGCATATTTCAAAAGCTCAGCGATCGCCCCGTCGACCGCGCTCTCGTCATCCTGGTCGGCGTCGTCGTCCATGTAGTGCACGTCTGCCCGGAGGTAGATGCCCGTGTCGTCAAGTTCATCTATGGCGAAGCGCTCGTGTCCAATGGCTATGATGTCCATTCGCCCGTCGTCGTAGGTCCGAATTACCCGATCGACGACAGCAGAGCATCCTACATCCTTGATATCCGCACCTCGGTGATAGACGACGCCGAATGGGCTGTCGTTCTCAATGCACTCTTTCATCATCGCCCTGTAGCGACCCTCGAAGATGTGAAGCGGAAGCGGAACGTTTGGAAACAACACCACTTCCAGAGGGAAGAGCGGAATCTTGCTCATCGGGCCGAATATACTGCTCGACGCTTGCCGCCCGTCCATTGTTTTTGACTGACACCACAGATGTCCCGCACTATACTCAGGACGACCAATGAAGTTAAAAAACTACCAGGAAGACGTTGTTCTTCGGGCCATCGAGATCGCTCTGGAAGACTCCCCTGAGCTCCTTGAGGACGAGGTCTTTGTCAATGACGTCGCTGCGTACGTGTTGAATCGAGTCCCACCCCGATACGTTATGAGCGAGCGTGGATTCCTGCGTCTTGCCCTGGAGCACAGTGAGGACGAGGCGCACTCGCGCTCGCTCGCGAACGTCATTGAGCTGATGATCCTGGTCAATCAGGGCGTCGAGCTCGTCAAGAGCAGACGAGATGCGATGCCCTTTGAACGGGCGGCCCTCGAAGGTGCTGAGGGACTTGCGCACGAGGAAGATGAACCGACGGTTGAGTTTGTGCACAACTATCCGCAGATCATCGGCCGTGTCGTTGACGCTTCGGACGGTACCCCTGTTCGCGGTGCACGGGTCACGATGCACATCGATGGGGACGTTGTTCCGCCGGCAGCTCCGGGGTGGCAGAATCCCTACCTTACGTCGGACCAGACACGGGGGCATTTTAGTTTCTGGCCACGCTCGACTCGAAGCGAAAGGGAACAGATCTCAGGCGAGCTGCTGTTCACCGTTGAGCACCCTGAATACGATTCTCTGACCGTCACTGAGCAGGTTCGGACGACCGGTGACTTTGGGCCTGATGAGACGATCCGCGGTGATCAGATCCTCTCGCTCTCTCCGTTTCACCTTTCGAGAAAGCCTGATGAAGGGCCGTGACCTTCTTGGCCTCTCCTTCAGACTCATAGCGATGCTCTTTCTTGCGATTGCCGGCGGCTCTGCGGTAGGCACCATTCTCTTCCTTCGAAGCGCGACTCCCGTGAACGCGACGATTGTAGAGTATCAATCGACTGACACGCGCATTCGGCTCATGCCCGATGCCTCGCCCGGCGGGTCGACCTTCTATCCTGTGGCTGAGTTCATTGTGGCAGGCACCAGACACCGCATCACGGGTAGGTCGGGCAGCCCGAGCCCCACCGTCGAAATCGGTACTCCGGTAAGCGTCATGGCCGATCTCGAGAACCCATCAAGCGCACGGTTCAACTCCGTGATGGGGCTCTGGGGCGGTGCGATCATCCTCGCGGCGATCGGGGTTGGATTTTTACTTCTCAGCTATCTTGCACCCCTTGGCTTCAGATCGGCCGGTGGGTCGCATGCGTAAGAGCGACGAGATCAGACGCGATGAGGAACTGGCGGATCGTCTCCGTCCCACCATCGTTCAGGCACTCCGGAACGGCGATGAGCCGCTCGATATCTCGGCCCGTCTCTCAACGGAACATGATCTCGACGACAAGAAGGCGTATCGCTGGGTCTTCTACACCGCCGAGTCGTTCGAAAAGCGGCGGAAAGGCATCCAGGCACTCGGCCTGACGCTCCTCTGGGGCGGCGTGATTGGCGCTGTTGCCACTGGCGCCGTCTCGATCTTTACCCCGGGGTCGAGTGCATGGATCGTGGGCGTTGTTAGTGGCATCCCGGTGGCCGTCGTCGGAGCGACGGTCTCGCTCCGCTCTCGAAAGCTCGTCCGTCGCGTTTCGTAGCTACCGGTAGGGGGCGTTTAATACGTACTGCTTGAACTCATCTCTGAACCCGTGCTTCTTCAGAACGGGCGCGTAGGGGCTCTCTCGAACAGCCGTTCCGTTGATCGTCTCAACGACCACCTGGGGCAGGGGGTTCCATCGGCGCTTCACCAGGTGGAAGAGCGGATCGAAGCAGGCATCGATCAGCACGCTCTTGTGATCGATGCAAAAATCGAGATCGCGTCCGCTTCGTCGGCTCACCATCAGGATGGTTCCACCGGAGATCACGATGTGGTTGCTTGCGAGTCGAGAGGGCACCCCTGGATAGGCCTCGGCCATGCCGAGCCCAGAGGGGCTTGCCGGGTCCACCGCGCTCATCCAGACGACCGCCTCGTTGGAGGCAGATGTGGTGAGCGATTCGAGCGCAGATCGGACCGCAAACTGCGGCAGGGCGACGTCTTTGACAAAGAGACCCGACACGACCTCGCCGGAGAGTTCCATCAGGCGGAGCGCACGAGAGATCTGCGGCCAGGAGAAGGCTCCTCCTTCGCGGTTGACCAGCTCACGGAAGACAATCCCGTATCGCCGCAGCAGTACGCGCGCGCGTTCGCGCTCAAGCTCGGTCTGTGCGAGTGGATCAAGCTCGTCCGCGGGCTCGATGACGCTCCACCGTCCCCGCATCAATGCGCCGGCGCCGCGTCTTCCCCGGCTCCGTGTAAAGCCACGCGAAGTCGACCGTGCCGGCCACGACCGTTGTGAAGAGTCGGTCTCCCGGGGGCTCTCAAACCGTTGCTCGATCCCTCTTCGAAGTGGGGAGAAGCCGTCTGCTGTGATCAAGCCCTGCCAGCAGGCCGCCCAGATCACGGGAACCAGCTCCGCGCGGGAGCGGCCGGTTTCTTCAATCAGTTCGTGAACGGTCATTGGTGTTGATCGCACGAGGTCGAGAATGGTCCCGGCGAGAGGGTCTGTCTCCTTGCCATCCGTCCGAGCGTCGGCGAGATAGACCCCACGCTCTGAATCGAGTGCAAAGGTCACTCGCTCCTTGCCGGTTCCCGCCCAGAGGAGGTCGTGATCTGCGAAGAGGCCGTCAAGCCAGAGCGGGTAGTACTCATCCAAACGGGCGGGGATGATGTCGGCCTCCCAGCTGGCCGCGGGCGCACCATACCCAAAGAGCTGATCCAGAGTCTCGACCAGCGCATCCGGCTCTCCCGTCCGCCCGAATCCCATCATCGCTACCCAGTGAGGGACGAGCGCAGTGGCCTCGACCGGATCGAACTCCGGACGGCCGCGTTGGCGAAGCATGCGCAGGAGTGATTCCAGGTTCTCGGCGTCACAAATCTGATCATCAGTCGCCGACGCGTTGAGCTTGCCTCGAATCACCAGGTCGTCGTTCTCGAGGAGACCGATCAACTCGCCAATCGCGCCCCGACCGATTCCGAAGAGGGCCTCGATTGCGGGCAGAGAGAGCGGACCGTAGAACCGAAGAATCTCCGCCAAGACGACCTCTGCCTCTACCGCATCGTCGGAGTGCCACTCACTCAAGGCTCCCGTGTTCTCGCCCGCACTCGGATCGGCCCATTCGTCGCCGAGTGTCCACACCTCTGGTCGAGGCTGTTCGAGATCGGCGTAGAGAGACGCGAGTGCCGCCAACCGCGTCACCGACGTCACGAGCGACTCGCCACCGACTCGGATCCATCGAATCGCCGCCTCCTGGCCGGCGACTGTCCACGCATCGGGACCGTGATCGCGCTCAACCGCCTTTTGCAAGGCGCCAAGCTCCTCCCGCGGGATCATCACCCGTTCTGCAATCCAATCGTGAATCTCTTCTGCACCCTCGGGCGAGTACCCGGGTGCGAGTCGGGTGAGTCGCTCTGAGAGTGCTGCAACCAGATCATCCGGAAGCAACGGGCGGACCGAATCGCCTCTCGCGACTTCGCGCAGCAACTGATCCGAGAGGCTGCTTCGAATGCCCCCCTCGAGCGAGTCGTCTTTGTACATGTGGACGTTGGTCTGTTGCCAGACGACCTCTGCGGCGAACGGACTTGGGCCCGCGGTTGTCACTGTCGTGACCGATATCTCTCCGGTCGCGATTTCGCTGAGCACCTTCCGCAATGCGGGGAGATCAAACTCGTCCTGAAGGCAGTTCCGCCAGGTTTCGAGCAGAATCGGGAAGTCTTCAAGCGTTGCCGTTGCGGTCAAGATCTTCTTCGATCGCAGGCGGTTGAGCCAGAGCGGGACTCGTTTTCCAAACCCGCCCCTGGGTAGGAGCAGAGCACGACCAGCGTTCTCCCGAAAGAGGGCGCCAAACCGAGCACTCTGCTCGAGGCGTTCGCGGAGCAGTCGTTCCAACTCTCCCTGCCGGAGCAGGCGGCTTGCTATCGCCGGACTCACCAGCGAATCGGGAGGCGAATCCGAGGGGAGCAGGAGGACGATGACGTCATTATCCGCGAAGTACTCGAGCTTGTGCCCGTGTTCCTCTTCCCAGAGTGCCGCCAGAGCGATCGCCAATGGCTCGTTCACGCGTCCGCCCCATCCCATGTGAACGAGTATCTCCTGCGTCTCCTCGTCGGCCTGAGTCCGAGGGCCGCCAAGCACCCGTTCGAGGAGGATGTGATGTCGATGGGGGAGCGCGGCGCCCGTCGACGATCTCTGCAATTGAACGAGTGAGGAGATGCCCTCGCGTGCCGACGCTCCGAGGAATGGTATACCGGTGAGGAAACCGTCGATATCTCCGTCGCGTGCCGCCTTCTCGCACTCCTCGAGGAAGGCGAGGATACGCTCGGACGCGTGTGGATCTCTTCCACGCGCTTCCGCCCTCCAGAATGGGATTGCGTTCACATCGGGTGCGGCCGGCGCGACAAAGACATCGCGTTCGGTGATCCTCTTGATCGTCCAGGTCTGCGAGCCAAAGACGAAGCTCTCGCCCACACGTCGCTCCCAGACAAACTCCTCGTCCAACTCTCCGATCTGGCCGCCACTCTCGGATCGCATCCCGTAGTAGCCCCTGTCCGGGATGGTCCCTCCGGATTGGTAGAGCAGGGTAGTGGTTCCGTCCCGCGCCGAGATGTCGTTGGTCACGGGATCGATCCGAATGCGAGGGTTGAGGTCGCGCACTCGGGTCTGTGCGTAGCGGCCGGCGAGCATCTCCAGAACCAGCTCGTAGTGTTCCCGCAGTAACTCGTGATACGCAGCCACCGTCCGGATAGCCGCGAAGAGGGCTTCTTTGTTCCACCTCTCCATCGAGGTCATGCTCAAGATGACCTGTGCCAGTACGTCCAGGGGCGCGTGAGCGGGACGTACTTCTTCGATCTCTCTCGCGAGGGCCGCCTCCGCCATGGCTACTGCCTCGATCATGTCGTGTCCAAAGAGCGGGTAGATCACGCCGCGGCTGGTTTCTCCTACCTGGTGGCCCGCACGGCCTACACGCTGGAGTGTCGATGAGACGGAGAGTGGAGTCTTTACCATCACCACCTGATCGAGCGCACCCACGTCGATCCCCAGCTCGAGCGAATTTGTTGCAACGATCGCCCGGAGTCGCCCCTGCTTCAACGACTGTTCGACAAAGTAGCGAAGCTCTCGAGCGAGCGAGCCGTGATGCGAGTAGGCGATCGGTTCGTCGAGCCCCTCGTTCAGCAGCAACGTGATCTTCTCGGCGTGTCTGCGAGTCGCCACAAAGATGAGTGTCGATGTTCGTGAATTGATGATTCCGCGGAGGTCGCGGACAAGGTGCGGCCAAAGGGCCTCCTCCACACCCTGGCCGATCTCCGCAGTGGTGTCCGGGAAATCGACCGTGAGTTCGATGAGCTTTGGCGTTGGATCGACGATGGTCGCGACATCTCGTCCCTTATACGAAGTGTCGGGACCCAGTGTCCCCTGCGGTTCGAATCCACCCACAAATTGCGCAACGCGGTCGAGAGGCCGAACCGTGGCCGAGATGGCGATGCGCTGGACTCCACCGGTCATGAGCGCCACTCGCTCGACCGCAGTCATCAGATGTGTTCCGCGCTTGCTCCCGACGATCGCATGGATCTCATCCAGAATGACTGTTCGGACGCTCCGCAGGATGTTTCGCGCCCGCTTGGAGGTCAGGATCAGATTGAGGCTCTCAGGTGTCGTGATGAGAATCTCCGGCGGGCGCGTCACCATCTTCCGGCGGTCCGACTGTGGAGTGTCACCACTTCGCGTGAGTGCCCGGATCTCTGGGAGTGTCGTGCCTGATTCGTCGGCGATCTGTCGGATCTCAGCAAGCGGGTCGAGCAGGTTTCGCTGGATGTCGTTGTTGAGCGCCTTGAGCGGAGAGACGTAGAGCACCGAGGTCGAGCCCGGCTCCCACACGCCCGAGATAATTCTGTCGATTGCGACAAGGAAGGCGGTGAGGGTCTTGCCGCTCCCGGTGGGCGCGCTGATCAGTACGTTCTCACCGTTCTGTATGCGCGGCCATGATGCCTGCTGGATGGTAGTCGGCGAGTCGAACCGAGCCGAGAACCAGCGTCGAACGACGGGAGTAAATCTGTCGAGCGAGAGCTCGGTCGAGGCCATGGCACAGGGTATCATTGTGAACGCCCTTTGAAAGTGCCCGCCGAACCGTTAGCATCTGTGACAGGAGGTTCCGTGAAAGGACTACGTTTCTTGATCGTTTCGATCGTTCTTGTCGTCCTCGACGTGGTTGTCCCCTACATGGTCTTTGCATCAACCGGCAGCTTCGCAGCAAGCTTCCTCTTCTGGTGTCTTCTCACGCTCGCTGTGATCGTCTACGCCGGTGTCTACACCAGGCGTTGGAGGGACCCCTCATGAGTGGCGCTACCGTTCTCGCTGCAATGGGGATCTGGACCCTGATTGCGCTCGCTGTTGCGCTCGCCGCTCGGCGCGGAATGGGCGAAGGGGCGAATGAGTTCTTCCTGGGCGGGAGGCGCTTAGGTGGCTTCCTCTCCGGGATGACCTACGCCGCGACGACCTACAGCGCATTTATGTTAGTTGGTCTCGTTGGGCTCACCTATCGCACCGGCGTGGGCGCGTTGGGTTTCGAGATGACCTACCTCATCTTCACGGTGCTCTTTCTCCTCGTCTTTGGACCGCGCTTTTGGCTCGTGGGTAAGCGCCAGGGTCAGATCACGCCGCCGGAGCTTCTCGGCTCGCGGTACGAGAACAAGTGGGTCGCACTCACTGCTGCAGTGATCTCATTCGTTATGTTGATTCCCTATTCGGCCGTGCAGATGATCGGCGCGGGCCTCCTCGTATCCGGCCTGACCGGCGGTCAGGTTCCCTTTATGGTGGGCGTGGTCGTAATGGCGTTGCTCTCAGGTTTCACGGCGATATGGGCCGGAATGCGATCAGTAGCCTGGACCGATGCTGTTCAGGCAATCACCATGATCGTGACGAGCATCGTCGCCGTTCTCTTTATCTTCTGGCGATTCTTTGGAGGTCCGGCCGGGTTTGCTGAATCGATCACGACCCAGAGTCCCGAACTCCTCGAGTTCACCTGGTCACCGGCCCTCTTTGTAGGTCTGTCGCTGCCATGGGCCTTTTTCGCCCTCACGAATCCGCAGGTCTCCCAGCGCCTCTTTGTTCCTGCGAAGCTGAGCAGCATGCGGAAAATGATCATGTATTTCGCGGTCTTTGGGTTTATCTACACGATCATCAGCACGATCTTTGGCTTCGCGGCAACGGACATCGTTCCGGGATTGGAGAATCCGGACAATGCAATGCCGGCACTCCTCTCCCAGCTACCGATCGCTTTGAGCCTCATCATCTTTGTTGGGATTTTCGCCGCCGGCTCCAGTACTCTCGGTTCGATCATCCTCAGTCTGAGTTCGCTGTTCACGCGTGACGTTGTCCGCGTGGTGAAGCCCGGCATCAGCGAGCGAGCGGAGCGACGCCTTGCCCAGATAGCGATGGTTGTGCTCCTGGCGCTCTGCGTTGGATTCGCGAGTCTGCGGTTGAATCTCATCGCTGTCCTCTCAAGCATGGCCAGCGGAGGCCTCTTGGTGATGGCGCCGGCGATTGTCGGAGCGTTCTTCTGGAAGCGAGGAACAGCCGCCGCCGCCCTGGTCTCCATGATCGCAGGGGCCATCGTGACCGGTACAATGTACATCCTGGGTCCGTCGTTCTATCCCCTCGGCTGGTGGCCGAGCGTCTGGGGCGGCGGGTTGACCACGGTGCTCTTTGTGGTGGTGAGCCTGTTTACGAGACAGCCCGCCTCAGCAGTTGCCTTTGTTGATGAGCTGAACAAGGAACTGGCTGAGCGTCATCTGACATAGATCCTGCTTGCGATGAGCGCTGCCAGAGCCGATACTATGGCTGGCTGAGGTACTCAATGGCGGGTTTGTCTGAAAGCATCCAAGCACGGCTCAAAGCGCTGGCAGAGGTCTTCCTGCGGGAGCTGCCCGTTCGCCTGGAGACGATCGAGAATGCAGCGCACGATGCACTCGTCGCTTCCGCAGGGTCTGATGACATTCAAGAGCTCCGCCACCACAGCCACAAGCTTGCCGGATCCGCAGCAACCTTCGGATTCCATCGCGTCACCGCCTGCGCAAAACGACTCGAACACTCGCTCGACCTGTGTATCGATGGTGGTCGACTGCCGTCACCGGACGAGCGTGAGGCCATGCAGCGTCTTGTGGCGGAGTTGGTCGAGGCAGGGAGGATCCGTACCAGCGAGGGCGCCCTGGAGGAACTCGAGGAGGCAGAACCCGAGCAGCACTCCGACGTTCGTACGGTTGTTTCTTCGTCACCCGTTCCTGCCGCAACCGCTGTGACCGGTGAGGGCGACTCGGGCGTGGCCGATCGAATCGTCGCGCTCCTGGTCCCCGATCCGGAGCTGGCCGATCTCTTTTCGAAGCGGTTCTCCTTCTACGGGTTTGATCCCATCGTCCTCTCTGGAATCGACGAGCTTTCGACCCTTGGTGAACCGGGCTCCAGCGTCGCCCTGGTGGTGCACACGCACTACATCAACGACGGTCAAAAGACTGCGGAGGCGATTGGCGAACTGACGGAGAGAGTGCAGAGTGGTCTTCAGATCGTCTATCTATCAGATCGAGACGATTTCGACATGCGACTCCTTGGGGTTCGGTCGGCCGGCGCCGCCTTCTTCAGTTCGCCCTTTGACATCAATCGAATTCTCGACACAGTCGATGGTCTCACGTCGGACGCGGCGGGCGAGCCCTATCACATCCTGATCGTGGATGACGATGCGGAGCAGGTCTCCTACCATGCCCTTATCCTCCAGCGAGCAGGGATGATCACCTCAGTGGTCTCTGATCCGCGGAACATGTTTGCAGTTCTCATTGAGACCAAGCCCGACCTTATCCTCATGGACATGTACATGCCGGAGTGTGATGGTCCGGAACTCGCCTCCATCATTCGTCAGCAGGAGGCCTTCGTCGGGGTGCCGATCGTCTTTCTCAGCGTTGAGACCGACGAGGATAAGCAGTTTCAGGCACTCTCCCGTGGGGGCGACGGTTTCCTGAGCAAACCAATCAAGGCCGATCACCTCGTGACGGCGGTCTCACATCGGGTGAACCGCAACCGAAGCATGCGCTTTTTTATGGAGCGCGACTCGCTCACAGGCCTCCTCAACCACACGCACCTGATGGAGAGCCTTTCAACGGAGGTGCAACGGTCTGAACGTGTCAACTGTGGTCTCTGCTTCGCGATGATTGATATCGATCACTTCAAACGGGTAAACGACAGCTACGGCCACCTCACCGGGGACCGAGTACTAAAGAACCTCGCCCGCCTTCTGACCGATCGCCTACGCAAGACTGACGTGATCGGGCGGTACGGGGGTGAAGAGTTTGGCATCGTTATGTTCAACGTTGATGCCACGAACGCAGCGCGAATCCTCAACTCAATCCGAGAAGACTTTGCTCTGCTCCCCCATGAGTCGGGCGACACCGAGTTTCACTGCACCTTCTCCTGTGGACTCGCCAGCTTCCCAGCCTACGATGGCCCGGGCCCGATCAGTGAAGCTGCCGATCGAGCGCTCTACGAGGCCAAAGAGGCAGGACGGAACCGACTCATCCTCGCACCTGTCGAGTAGCACGGTAGGCGATCACTCGGACGCGTGGTACGATTCCTCGTGGCAGTCAACGACCTTGGGCGCCAAGCAGTCGAGGTCGCGCATCACATCTCCGATATCCTCTCTTCGTGGGATGAGGTTGATGCCGCGTTCGAGCTTGCCTACGGCGAGGATCGCTACGATCCCTACCTCGCGCTGAGTATCGACGCGTACCTTTCAGCTCCAATTCGAGATCCCGATCAACGCCACGGCGCTTTCTCTGAAGCCGGCGCATTCGAGAGCGCGATTCTTGGTAACAAGGACCGTTTTCTCGCCGGGGATCTGCCGGTACGGATCGAGTACAAGCTGACCAGCCGCTTTATGGAGCTTGTCCGCGCAGCGCAGGAGGGCCGCTGTCTTCTTCGTGCGGCTCGAACGTTTGCATTCTACCGCCTCTCTCACGGCGAGCCCCTTTTTGTTCGGAACGATTGGTTTGGAGCGGCACGCGATTCGATCTCATCACTTCCGAGTTCATTTTGGACCTCTGTCCTGCAGGTCCAGATCGCGACTCTTGATCATCTTCTCTCAGATCTTCAGGCCGCCACCGCCCGGCAAGACCCGTTCTACTTCACCGTGGCGTCGGGTCGCTTCGCGTCCCAGGTCGTTGCCGTCTTGTTTGCGCTCAATCGGATGTTCGAGCCTTCGCCCAGGCTGATGCAGTCGTATGTAGGTCAGATACCGGACGTTCCCGACTCGTTCAAGGGAAATCTCGAACACTTCTGCCGGGCGGATGCGGTCATAACCATGGATCAGAAGACGGAGATCGCGGCGTTGATGGCTCGGGAACTCTCTGCCCTTGCGGAGTAGGGCGGGCTCTCAACGGCTGGTGGCTAGATAACGTAGTCTACGCGCTCGTCGGCTACCGCGCGTTCGCGGATGAGATCGCCAAGGGAGCGGTCGAGCACCTGGGAGAGCGCCCGTTGAATCTCATCCCAGTAGAAGGTAAGCGCGCCCTCGCGACGTGATTCGTTGACGACCTCAAGCTGCCCCTCCAGGCGGGCGAGTACGTCGTGGACTCGAATCTGGTCGGGGTCTCGAGCGAGTGCGTATCCGCCCTGGGCCCCACGGAAACTCTCAACGAATCCCGCTCGCTTGAGCATCACCAGAATCTGTTCGAGGTAGTGTTGAGGAATCCCATGCTTCGACGAGATGTCTCGGATCTGAATAGCTCCGCGGTCGCGCTGCAAACCAAGTTCGAGGAGGGCTGTCAGTCCGTAGGTACCTTTCGCAGAGAGTGAAAACACGCTTTCCCCTTATCCAATTTCTCAAGTTTATAGTATCTCTCCCGTCCTGAGCGGTCAAACTGAGGTAAGAAGGCCGCGCCATGGTCCAGCTTTGATCCTGCGGAGCTGCCCGGACCGTCGGAGCGAGGCGATCAGCTCGCGCGCCTCGAGCTCTCCAATCTCGTTTCCGAGGAGGTCGACGATCTGCGTTTCTCCGTAGCGGCGGGGGTTCTCCCTGATGTGTCGAGTGACTCGCTTGCGCGTCGCTTGTAGCGCGAGCCGAGTGCGATCGGTCGGCATGTTTCGATCGTGATCATCGGCACAGCAATCACAGCCGCCGCAATTCTCCGTCTCCGCTCCCAATACCCGCATGAGAAACGCGCGCCGACACTCCTCCCTTGTCACGTACTCCCAAACCAGGGCGCCCCGCTCGGTCTCACAGATAGGACGGTGATCGGCCTCGTTCCACAGGACGATGCTCGTGGCAGGCCTGCCGTCGCGCCCTGCACGTCCGGATTCTTGCAGAAAGCTCTCGACGTTTGGCGGTAGATCGAAGTGAATGACCGTTCTGACGTTTGCCTTGTCGACGCCCATTCCGTAGGCACACGTCGCCGCGAGGATCGCCTCATCAGCAGCGAGGAACCACTCCTCAGTCGCTCTCCTTTCATCCGCCTCAAGACCGGCGTGATAGGCGCCCACCGACCTCGCCCCGCGCGTGAGCATAAGTTCACGGGCAACGCCTTCAGCGCGTTTTCGCGAGCGGCAGAAGACGATCGCAGGAAGCTCGGCACCGTTCTTCAAGAGCGAGTCGAGGGCGAAGTGCTTCGAAGGCGATTGGAGCGCATAATAGGCGATGTTGGCTCGGTCAGGATTCCCCACGACGAGTTTGGGGTGTGCTGAGCCAAAGAGATGTCGACTGACGGATGCGAGCACCGGAGGCGATGCGGTTGCGGTGAACGCGGTGGTACGAGTGGGATCAAGCTCCCTGATCGTCTCACCCAGGGTCAGATAGGCGGGACGGAAGCTCTCTCCCCATTCACTCACGCAGTGAGCCTCATCAATGACGAAGTGCGAAATCGCAGATCCACGAAGGCCATCGCGGACTGCCTTGGTCGCGAGGACCTCCGGGTTCGCGAGAAGGCACCGGATGCGCCCCGCTCTTACCCCCGCGAAGATGCGGTTTCGCAGCTCTCGTGACTGGCCACCGCGAATGATCTCCGTCTCAATACCGGCGCTCCGCATCCGTCGCAATT
>JANQQY010000496.1 GCA_028284845.1 Spirochaetales bacterium | reverse complement strand
AGGACATTTCGCGTGAGAAACGTTCCAACAATCACCCCGAGTCCAACTCCAACAACACCCACGACAAGCACTTCGACAATCACGATTCTGAAGAGCAGGTTGCGTTGGCCTCCCAGGATCCGAAGCACGGCAAGCTCGCGGCGCTGCTCCTGAACATTGGTCATGATAAGCGTGTAAACGAGGAGTCCGACCACCGCAAGAGACATCAAACCGTAGGTGTTCACCCCTGCCTGAACAATCAGGAAAACCGACGCAAGCTCGTCGAGAATGCTGGCACGAAGCGCCCGGACAAGATAGCTCTCGTCAAACTCATCCTGTATGTCAAAGGCGACGTCACGAACGGCGAGTGCGCTCTCCTCTGAGTTGGAGGACTCATAGAGCGAGGGGTCGAGGTGAACCGTGAGACGCTCGAATCGTTCGGGGAGACCAAAGGCGAGTTGGGCGTCATCAACCCCAAGCACAATGCCGCCCTCCTGCGGCTCCTCCGAGCCGGTTCGCCCCAGAATCGCAGAGATCACAAAGGCTCCTGTGGCCCGCCGGACGCTCGCTCCAATGGGAGCCGGAGCGCCCTCGCTCCGAACCGCGGGAAACGCATAGGTCACACTCACTCGGTCGCCAATGCCCATGCCAAGAGTGTTCGCGGTCCCATCAAAGAGGGAGGCCTGTCCGTCCTCGAGGAGGTGTTCGCCCTCAACCACAAAGAAGGTCGCGTCAGGCTCATCAAGTTCCATCGCGAGGAGTCCCCCGGTGACAGGCTCACCGCCACCAGACGTCAACTCGACCTCTCCTTCGATCCGACCATAGACCTCAACGACGCGGTCGCTTGCGGCGCGAACGAGATCCATGGCGGATGCCGGCACGAACCGATCCTGGCTCGTATCGGCACGGGTGATGGTGACGTCGTTGCTTCCGGTCTGTGCGGTGAAAATGCTGACCGTCGACTGGCGGATCGATTCAACGGTCGCCGCCATGGCAACGATGAGGGCGGTACTGACGAGGAGGCTGACGATCATTAGAAGCGTCCGAACACGACGCCGCCGAAACCCACGGGTGACATAGCGGAAGATCACGCCGGAGTCTCCTCGTTCAGGATCTTTCCATCCTGGATGTTGATAAGCCGCGAGGCGAACTCCGCCATGCGCGGATCGTGGGTGACAAAGACGATGGTCATGCCCTCACGATTCAGGGAGGTCATGAGCTCCATAATCGCAAATCCCGTCTCGCTGTCGAGATCGCCGGTGATCTCATCACCAATCAGAATGGGAGGGTCGTTGGCAAGTGCCCGTGCGATCGCAACACGCTGCTGCTGGCCCCCGGAGAGTTCACTCGGATAGTGACGGTCGCGGTCCGAGAGGCCGACTCGCTCGAGCAGACGGCTCGCTCGCTCGCGACGGGCACGGCTGCCGGACCGTGCAAGGACCATCGGTGCCTCAACATTCTCCCGAGCCGTGAAGTTCGCAAGAAGATTGTAGTTCTGAAAGACAAACCCAAGCTTGGTGAGCCGAAGTCGCGCAAGCTGGTTCTCCGGAAGCGAAACGACATTCTCTCCGTCGATGATGACGTGGCCGCGCCCCGGTTCGTCGAGCCCGCCCACAATGTTCAGGAGGGTCGTCTTCCCGGATCCGCTCGGTCCCATCAGACAGACAAAATCACCGGCCTCGATATCGAGGGTGACGCCGCGAAGCGCGGGTACCGCCTCCTTTCCCATGAGGTACGATTTGTGAACGTTTTCGACTCGGATTAGTGGTGAGCTCATGCGATTCTCGGCCGGCGGAGGCCGACGGTCTCCGGACCTATCTTACCCCTCGCTCTCCTCGTCGGCTTGCTGGCGCGCAAACACTCTGAAGACCTCAAGCCCGCTGCGATAGAGGATGATTGATGAGTTCTCGGTCACCTGATAGGGAACGGAGAGCGCCTGGCCGGGATGAAGCATGGTGAAGATCACCTCGCGCTCGCCGGTTGGAGCAAGAGCTTCCATCGTGAGTTCCACATCAACGGCGTAGTCCGGAAGGGATCGCTCGATCAGGCCAAAGACCTCACCTTCAGGGACAAATGCCGGCTGAGTCATCACAAAATCAACAAAGCTCCCGATCTCAACCTCTTCACCGGGCGCCGGATCCTGCTCCACGACCAATCCCGATCGTTGATCGGCCGCAGCCTCAACAAGTGAGAAACGAAAGGGGATGTTGCTCTGCGAGAGTCGCTCAAGCGCGGTCTCAAACGGAAGGCCAATAAATGAGGGCAAGGTGATACGAGCGACATCTTCGCCGCGGCTCACGACCAGATTCACCTCCGTGATCGTCGTGATCTCGGTTCCGGGAGTCGGGTCCTGGGCGATGATCGTTCCGGCCTCTTCTGCGCTGAAGACGTACTGGGGTTCGGCGAGGAGGATGGTCTGGTCCCCGGTCGCGAAGAGCGCCCTGAGTTCGGCACGGACATCGGTGATCGATCTGCCCACGTAGGTGCCGATGCTATCGATGCGGGCGCCACGACTGACGATCAACTCTATTCCGCGGCCGGCGCGTACGATCGTTCCTGCCGGTGGCGACTGGCCAATGATCGTCCCAGCGAGGGCCGGATCCGCCGAGTATCGAACGTCGACCTCTACGACAAGCTGTCGCTCCTGGAGCGCTACCAGAGCGTCAATGACATCTTGGCCCAGGAGTTCCGGAACCATCGTCTCTTCGTTCCCTTCCAGCGAGAAGAGGAATGTCGTGAGCCCGGCAATGATCATGAGAAAGACGGCACCAATAAGCGCGTAGATGAGGGTCTTAAAGAGCCGAACGTCCGGATCGTCATAGCGTGACGGCACTATGTTCCGCAAGCGATCCCAAAATGACTCTCGCACTCAAATGCCTCCGAGGGTGGTACCCACGAGATCCTTCACTCCGTTCACAAAGCTTCGCCAATCAAGGGGTTTGCGAGAATGGAGGTGAAGCCGCTGGACCGCGAGTGGACCGTTCCCCGTTTCTATCAGAATACCAAAGCGCTTGTCCACGCCGGTAATGGTTCCCGGAGAGGATTCCGACGATGCGTGAACACCTATGGGCGGTAGAGCCGCTTCGAGGATCGCCAGGCGCTCGCCGCGGAGACTCGTAAAGGCGCGGGGCCACGGATCATAGGCGCGCACCATTCGCTCAATCTCCACCGCCGGTCGATTCCAGTCAATCTCCCCATCGGCCTTCTGGACGAGGGCCGTATAGGTCGCCGCATCGTGATCTTGTGCCCGAACCCAGACATCGGTCTCACCTCTGCTAGTGGGGAGCGGGCCGGCATCCATTGCATCGAGGGTTCGTACGACAAGCGGGCCTGCCGCCCCAGCAACGTGGGAGCCCAGGGTGAGGCTCGTCTCCGATCCGTCGAGTGGGATGCGTTCCTGAAGGACGAGATCGCCGGTGTCCATCTCCAACGCCAGCTGCTGGACTGTGATGCCGGTCTCCGCGTCGCCTGCAAGGGGCGCTGCCGGTATTGGTGCGGGACCACGAAAACGGGGGAGGAGAGATGGATGGACATTGATGCCGCCGTGGGGGAAGAGATCGAGGAATCGCGGGCCAAAGATCTTTCCGTAGGCAAAGCAGACGAGGATGTCCGGAGCGAGCGAAGCAACCTCTTCTCGAGCCGCGGTCCTCAGGTGTTCCGGTTTGAGGAGAGGTATCGAGTCTTCTGAGCCGGGATCTCGCGTCCGGGTCGCCAGAGCGACTGGAGAGGGGCTTGGTGTACGAGAGCGGCCCTTTGGCCGGTCGGGGGCCGTGAGCACACCCACAAGCTCGTGACGAGATTCGTGAATCGCGATCAGGGTGGGGACGGCGATCTCCGGCGTCCCCGCGAACAGAACGCGCATCTATCTCCGTGAGGCGGTCGCAGGATCAACCGAAGGATCGTAGTCTCGCATCGCACGATCGCGCGAGTCGTCGGTCAGATGATCAATAAAGAGGACACCGTTCAGGTGGTCATTCTCGTGGAGAATGACCCGCGCGAGCACGCCGTCGGCATCGATGGTGAACGGCCGCCCCTTCTCATTCCACGCCTGAACCTGGATGGCCTCCGGGCGCGTCACGTCGGCATAGATGGCCGGGATGCTCAGACACCCCTCATCGTACTCCCACTGCTCTACGCTCGTGCCAAGGATCGTCGGATTGATAAAGACCCGTGGCTTATCACCGTCAACGTGGGTAACAAAGATGCGCTCGAGCCGGCCGATCTGCACGCCGGCGAGCCCAATCCCGCGGGCGCGATGCATCGTCTCAATCATGGCATCGGCGAGCCTGACGATCTCCCCGTTGATGT
>JANQQY010000466.1 GCA_028284845.1 Spirochaetales bacterium | reverse complement strand
GATTGCGCACGATGCCACGAGTGAAGTAGAACTCAATCGCGCAGTCGAGTCTGCGCGGAGAGAGAGCCAGAGCGAGATGGAACTCTTCTATCGGATGATTCACATCCATCCGGATCTCTTGAAGGAGTTCATCTCAGCCGCGGACGAGCGCCTCCGTAGGGTGAACCGGCTTCTGGGAAGCGCCGAGTCGGACTTGCCGAGCATCCTCGAGGCGATTGCGCGGAACATCCACGCGATCAAGGGTGATGCCCAGCTCTTTGAACTCGACTACATAGCCGATCGCGCGGAGGCGTTCGAGTGGCGCATCGAACAACTACGCCAACTGCCTCAGCTCCGCACGGAGGACTTCGTACCGCTCGCGGTCGGGCTCACTGAACTTCGAAAACAGATCGACGTCACTCGCGATCTCGTCGACCGTCTCGTCTCGTTCCAGACGAGTTTTGCGGCCCAGAACGCGACCGGCCGGGACATCGTCCGCACCAATCTCGAGTCGCTTGTGAAGCGGCTCGCCCGCGAGCTGGGTAAGCGAGTCGTGCTGGATACCGATGGGTTTGCCATTGATCACGTGCCCTCCCCGGCACGACGGAAGGTTCGCGACATGCTTGTGCAGCTCGCGAGGAACGCCGTCTTCCACGGGATCGAATCGCCGGAGGAGCGAATCTCGCGCGGGAAGCTGGAGATGGGGATTCTCAAGGTCGCAAGCCATGTGAACAACGGGAATGTTGTCATCTCAGTGCGTGATGACGGCACCGGAGTGAACGCTCGCCTGCTCCGTGACCGAGCGATCGAACGCGGGATCCTCACGACTCAGACGGCGCGCGATCTGAAGTCGAAG
Organism: Spirochaetales bacterium; assembly: GCA_028284845.1. GTDB lineage: Bacteria > Spirochaetota > Spirochaetia > DSM-27196 > SLST01 > SLST01. Next base: position 13,382 of record JANQQY010000466.1, on the reverse strand, counting down.
GATCTCATTCAGCTGATGTTCCTGCCCGGCATGAGCACGGCGCCGGAGCCGACCGACGAAACGGCAGCACGCGCCGCTGAGGAAGAGGGCGTTGTTGCGACAGCGGCCGGTCGAGGCGTCGGGATGCCGCTCGTCAGGCAGCTCCTCCGGGAACTCGGCGGGCAGCTCCACATTTCGACCAAGACCGGCGAGTTCATGGAGTTTCGGCTTTCGATCCCGGCGAACGCTTGAATCAGCGCGCTTTGAGTCGCCGCGCCGAGTGACTCACTCGGAGTCTCTGAAACGGCTCATCAGCTTCCGAACGCGGTCGTAGGCACGCTTGGGCCGCCGGTACTCATCGACGACCCCCTTGTTGTTGAAGCTGCGCGGTCGGCTCAGAGCGCGAGCGCTCCCGTAGGTCCTCCCGTCTGAGAACTGCCAGAGTGCGAGCCCGGTAATCTCCGTGCGTGCGAGGAACTGTCGGCACACCTCCTCAAGGTGATCTGCCTGATACTCCTCGGACCAATGCGAGCCCTGGGGATCCCTCCAGCCGTAGATCGCCCCCGCACCGATTTCGCTCACGATAAATGGTTTGTCGGCAAGGCCCTGCTCCTTCAGACCGGCAATCAGATAGACAAGCCGCTCTTCTATCTCTCCAATCGGCCGGTACTCGTCCGCTTCTGACGCGTACCATCCGGGGTAGGTGTTGAGACTCACGATGTCGACGAGATCGAGGCAGATGTCATGCGGAAACTTCATGCTGGCAAATGTGATGGGCCGATATGGATCAGCGGTACGAGTCGTCCGCGCGAGCGCCTCGACCGCCGCCCGCGACTCCGGCTCATCGCTGTGAAGTTCGTTCTGGAAACCCCACATGATGATCGCCGGGTGGTTAAAATGCGCGCGTATCATCTCGGCCTGCTGCTCGTTGATCAGTCGCTGATATGACGGGTTCGTGAAGTGCTCGCGCTTCTGCTGCCAGCCGATCGATTCTTCCCAGACCATGACCCCGTGTTGATCGCAGAGGTCGAGGAAGCGATCGTCCTGTGGGTAGTGCGATCCACGGACGAAGTTGGCTCCGGCTCGTTTCATGAGGCGGATATCGTGTTCCAGTTGAGCGAGAGGGAGTGCCGGACCGAACTGTGGATGCACCTCGTGACGGTTCCAGCCGAAGAGTCGAATGGGGTCTCCGTTCAGAAGGACCTCTCCATCCCGCGCTTCGACCGTCCGAATCCCAAACGGGACCGTGCATTCGTCTCTCCCTAAGCGAACCGTCAGTCGGTGCATGGCCGGTTCGGCAGGCGACCAGAGGCGCGCCGCGGCCCCGTCGATTTCAAGAGTAAACGTCCGTGTCCGGTCGTCCGGCCGTTGCGAGCCATCCTCCGCTCGCGCGGAGGTCTCAGTTGCTGTCGCCTCCTCGCCGTCCACCGCGAATGTGGGCGTCGATTCGACCATTTCACCTCCGAGCACCATGTGGACCTCAATCGCGGCCGGCCGGGTCGAGATGGTGCGAACCGCTATATCAGACAAATAGGCGGGAGGAAGGGGCGTGTAGCCGACTGGGCGGAAAATGCCGCCGTAGGCATAGAAGTCGAAGTAGTTCTCTTGAAGCGGCGATCGTCTGCTGTCGAATCTGTTGTCGAGCAGAACCACGAGTTCGTGCACCCCGCTTGTGCCTGCGACGCCGGACGGAAGGTGAACCGAGAACGGTGAGTAGGGCTTCGCGTGCGTGGCGACAAGTCGTCCGTCGATCACGATCGCAGCCCAGATCCCAAGACCGTCAAAGGCAATGACTCCCGCCGCTTCGCCCGATGTCTCAAAGGTCGTCCGGATCGCGGCCGTTCCACGCGCTCCCTCGTATCCCGGCATGCAGTCGAAGCATCCGGGGACCGATAGTGTGCCGGCGTACTCGGCGGCTGCCGCAACCGACTCGAGCGCCTCCTCGCGAAGGTCGATGTCGGCTCCAAGCCAGGCGAACTCCCACGAGCCATCAAGTGATCTGGTGAGGTGTGGGCGGTAGTGAAGGGTGTTCATGATGCTTCCTTCGGATTGGTCGTGCGCCGCCGGTATTCGCCGCGCGCCGCGATGAGCTGCTATGATCGAGCGTCGAGGCAGACTATCTGACAGAGGAGCGGTTCGGCTATACCCTCCACACATGAAAGAATCGCTGCTCGTCCTCGTCACCTATAATCGCGGAGCAAACGCAGACTTGTACAAGCTCCTCCGTGGCGCGCCGGAGGCACTCCTCAACGAAGAGACCGGCTCCTACTTCTCGTCGATCATGGGTCTTGCGAATCATATCCTTGTGAGTGAGCTTGGTTGGCTCGCGTCGCTGCGGCAGGCCAGTGTTCACTTCCCTGCGCTCGATTCACCCGCCCTGGAGTTCGAGCATCCGGGATGGCGAACGCAGCTCTACGGCGACTTTGAGAAGCTTGCCGAGCATCGTGCTTCCCTCGACGAGCTGTTTGTGGAGCTTGTACGGGAGTCTGAGGAGGCTGTGTTCACGGTACCTATCACGCTTCCCGGTAGGAAAGGTCGCACGACGATGCAGCTCGCGCATATCCTTCTGCATCTCATGAATCACGCAACACACCATCGGGGTGCGATCGCGCAAATCCTCGACGAGAGAGGCGTTGAAAACGACTACTCGAATCTGGTCTTCTACGCGCCCATGACTCAGGAGGATGAGGGGTAGGGGCTGGTTTCGAGCCTGTCCGTGCCGAGGTCGATTGCTTCTCAAGATTTCTCTTGACCTCTCCGCATTTGATGTTAATCTGATTAACATCAAATGCCTACAACGAATTACAAACGCCAGGCCAGCATCAAAGAAGAGACGAGACGCCGAATCGTGGGAGCGACCATCGGGCTCCTGAATCGGATGTGGGTCGACGAGATGACCCTTGCGCACATCGCCGAACGCGCCGGGGTCTCAGTCCAATCGATCATGCGTCACTTTGGGAGTAAGGAATCGATCGTACGCTCCTTGACCCTTGCCGACGTTGAGGCGGCACTCGCTCCGGGCGACTCGGACCTCCTTCACGTTGTGCACGAACCGCGCACGGTGGTTCGCGAGATCTTCTCTTTATACGAGAAGGCCGGCGATCCCGGCGTTCCGCTTGAGCTTCAGGCAGCGAGATTCCCCGCACTAGGACAACTTGCTACCGCCGGTCGTCGCCGCCACCGCGAATGGCTCGAGGCGTGTTTCTCCAATAAGCTCGAGGCGACGAGCACGGCCGATCGGGAGCTCCTGATCACGCAACTGCTTCACCTTACCGATCACTACTCCTGGCACCTCTACCGCAATGTCTATCGACTCAGCCGTGCCGATGCCGAGCGTGCACTTACGCAACTCATTGAGTGTGCACTCGCTCGTGCGACACAGGCCACGTCCACGCGTTCTCAGCGGGAGACGAAGAAACGATGACGGCAGGGCGATCAGGTCTCCGCGTCCAACGCCTGCGTGTAGAGGGCATGAGAGAGTCGATCGGCCTTGGCGTGCGCACGCCACGGTTCAGCTGGCAGCTTGTCAGCGAACTGTCGGAGACGGTGCAAGAGGCGGTAGCGATTCGAGTCGTCAGACGAAACGCACCTGAGGTCGTCGTCTGGGACTCCGGGAGGATCGATAGTGCGCAGTCGATTCACTTCGAGTACGGCGGCGAGGCACTCGAGAGTCGTGGCAGATACCAGGTCGTTGTGAAGGTCTGGGACAATCACAATCGCGAGTCGGAGTGGAGTTCGCCCGCACCATTCGAGATGGGGCTCCTTCACGCCTCAGACGTCGTCGCTCGTTGGATCGAGCCGGAAGGTGAGATCGATCCGAACGCGTTGCAACCGTCCCCCCTCGTGCGTCGTAGTTTTTCGCTCGCCGGTAGCGTCGAATCCGCTCGACTCTACATCACCTCCCACGGTCTCTATCGCGCAACCATCAACGGGGTGCCGGTCGGCACACATCTCTTTGCGCCTGGATGGACCTCTTATCATCGCCGGCTCCAGTATCAGACCTATGACGTGACGCACCTGCTCAGCGCGGGAGAGAACGTTGTTGGTGTCGTTCTTGGCGATGGCTGGTGGCGTGGTGAGGTTGGACCCGAGTCTCATCGGAACACCTATGGTGAGAAGCTCGCGCTTCTCGCTCAGCTCGAGATCGAACTCTCCGGCGCTGAACGCGTGATTGTTGGAAGTGATGCGAGTTGGAGAACGGCAGTCGGTCCGATCGTCTCATCAGATCTCCAGGACGGAGAGGTCTACGATGCACGCCGCCACCAGAACGGGTGGGACCGACCGTCGTTCGACGACTCACACTGGTCCTCGGTGCACGAGGCGGGTCACGAACTCGGCAATCTGATCGCTCAGGACGGGCCGCCCGTGGTGCGCTGCGAGGAACTCTCGGTTCAGGAAGTGATCACGACACCAGATGGCCAGACCGTTCTCGACTTTGGTCAAAACATCTCCGGCGTAGTTCGTTTCACCCTCGCAGCGCCGGCCGGGACGACCATCACCCTTCGTCATCGGGAGGTTCTCACCACCGAAGGAAACCTTGCGATTGAGGACGGAACGCGTATCCCGATCCTTGGGGTCTACATGCCTGCGCAGAAAAACACATACACGTTCTCCGGCGACGGCCCTGAAACCTACGAGCCGTTCTTCGCGACCGCCGGATTCCGTTACGTTGGCGTTGAAGGGTTTCCTGGAGATCTCGATCCGGACGCGTTTACCGCGATTGCGATCTACAGCGAGATGGAGACTCTTGGCGAGTTTTCCTGCTCGGATGAACGTGTCAACGGCTTCCATCGGAATGTGCTCTGGAGCCAGAAGGGCAACTTCATGGACATCCCAACCGACTGCCCAACGCGCGAGCGTGCCGGCTGGACAGGAGATGCGCAGATCTTCGCCAGGACGGCATGCACCCTGATGGACTCGCATCGGTTTCTGGCCAAGTGGCTCCGCGACGTCGCAGCCGACCAGGCAGCGAGCGGGAGCGTCCCGGGAATGATACCGGCATTCTACGAGGCATCGGGTCGGAGACATCTTATCTTCAGCGGGACCAGCGGTTCATCCGGATGGGGCGACGCAGCGGTTATCATTCCGTGGACTCTCTATCAGGTGTACGGGGACCGGCGAGTGCTCGAGGAACAGTACCCCAGCATGCTCGCCTGGATGGGATACATCCAAGAGATGGTGTCCAAGGTGAACTGGAGGAGAAGATTCACTTTTCGTTACTTGCTGAGCAAGACCTATCGGAAGAATCTGCGAGTGCTCTGGGACACCGGCTTCCACTTTGGGGAGTGGCTCGAGCCCGATGTCTCAATGCCAAAGCTTTTCGCCGGCGTGATCAAGAGCTTCCTTGTCTCGAATCCGGTCGTCGCCTCCGCCTACTACAAACACAGTCTGGACCTTATGGCTGAGATCGCACGCGTGCTCGGCCGAGATGACGAGAGTGCGACCTATCGTGATCAAGCACAGGAGGTCGCGCGCGCCTACGGCGAGGTATTTGTTGCTGCGGACGGTCGCATCAAGCCCGACCGACAGGCGTCCTACGTCCGGGCTCTTGCCTTTGGCCTCGTGCCGCACGACCGGGTCGAAGCAGCGGTCGGTCATCTAGTCCGTCTCATTGAAGAGGCCGACGATCATCTTGGGACTGGATTTCTCTCGAGCGGGATGCTCCTTGGAGTTCTTGCGGACCACGGCCGACTTGACGTTGCCTACCGGCTCCTCAAGCAAGAGACGCCACCTTCGTGGCTCTACAGCGTGCGTGCGGGCGCTACCACGATGTGGGAGGGCTGGGAGTCGATAGCGACGAGCGGAGAGATCGATCAGGGATCGCACAACCACTACTCAAAGGGGGCGGTCGTTGAGTGGTTCTATCGTGCTATCGCGGGAATCGACCTCGACCAGCCGGGGTACAAGGAGATTCGGTTCGCGCCGCGACCCGGTGGTGGTCTGACGCACGCACGTGCCGTGGTTCGATCGTCCTATGGGCCCATCCGATCTGAATGGACGCTGGTTGGCGATCGTTTTGAGTTGGAAGTGGACGTGCCGGCGAACACAACAGCGAACATTCTGTTGCCTGACGGGAGTGACGAGCACCGAGCCGGGAGCGGGACGTGGAGGTACACATGCGAAGTGAAGACGTGACTGAGGTATCAAACGATCTGGTCGCGAACGCACCAAACGCAGTAGATGAGACAGGCGGCGAAACGACCCATCGCGTCCCGAGAAAGGTCATCTGGGGATACGCCCTGGGCACGGTGGGCTTTGAGTTCGTCCTTCTCATGACATCCAGGTTCATCAACCTCTTCTTCACAAACGTTCTTGGACTCGGGCTTTCAACCGTCGCGGTGATCATGCTTGTCGGAAGGATCTGGGACGGAGTGAACGACCCTATCATGGGGGCGCTTGTCGACAGGAATGACGATCCCCGCGGTCGCTACCGCCCCTACCTGTTGTGGGGAATCGCGCCCCTGGCCGTGACCGTCGTGCTCCTCTATACGAATCCGGGGCTTTCCGGATGGCTTCTCACCGCCTATGCCGGCGTCGTCTATGTCGCGTTTGGAATGGCATACACCTTTGTGAACGTCCCCTATATGGCGATGATGGCCACCATCACGGATGACCCGAATGAGAGGACCCGACTCGTTACCATTCGATCGATCATGACCGTCTTCGCCGGAATGACCCCGGCCTTTCTGGTGCCCGCAATCGCCATCAGCGACGAAGGTGTGAGCGCGCAGGGATTTCTCATCGTCGCGATCATCGGAGCCGGACTGCTCACCGGGCTTTCGCTCGTCGCCTACAGAAGTACTTCGACCGTGAAGTACACCCAGGCGCCTGACTCCGCGATCACATGGAAGGAACGAGTCGACGCCGTTCTGGGTAACGGGCCGCTCATCCTGGTTTCGCTCACCTGGTTCGTCATTGCCGTGCTCGAGGTTGTCGAGGGTTCGGTGACCTACTATGTGCTGAACGTTCTTGGGCAAGGTGACCGAGTGGTACAGTTCACCGCAGTTGCAGCGATCGGCGCTCTTCTCTCGTTTGGTATGGTCCCCATCGCGATCAAGTTTGAGAAGAAGACGGCCATCCTCATCGCCCTCCCGCTCTACATCGTTGCCTCGATCGTGTGGTACTTCATCCCGGAGGATCGGATCGGTCTGATGTTGATCCCTTCCGGCATGCGCATGATGGGAATTGGTCTGGGAGCCGTTCTGATCTGGACGCTGATCGCGGATTGCGTCGACTACTCGACCTTCAGGACCGGTAAGCACCAGGGCGGAATCGTTTCCTCCACTGCGACCCTCATGAAGAAGACGGCAGGCGGCGTGGGTGCCGTCGTCCTCAATCTCTCTTTGGCCGCGGTCGGCTTCGCGCCGCTCGCCGCGTCACAGACTCCGGAGGCTGCGGCGGGAGTGAAGTCTGTCATGACCCTTGTCTCGGCGGGAATCGCGTTGATCGGTTTTGTTCTTATGCTCTTCTACCCACTTTCCAAGTCCCGGATGGCCGAGATCAAGGAGGCAATCGATCATGCGGGCGCGTAAGCCAAACCTCCTCTTTGTCTTCTCCGATCAGCACCGGTGGTGCGATATGGGCGCGTATGGGAACAGTGAGGTCCAGACGCCCAACTTCGACGCCTTCGCGGATCGGGCCGTCCGCTTCGAGAACTGTATCTCAAACAGCCCGCTCTGCGTGCCGGCCAGAGGCTCCATGCTGACGGGACTGATGCCCATCCGACACCGTGCTGTGACCAACGACCTGCCAATTGATCCTGAGGCCGAGAGTGTCGCCCGCGTCATGGAGCGCAACGGCTACCATACCGGGTACGTCGGGAAGTGGCACCTTCGCGGTGTTCCACGCCGCTCGCCGGTTGTCCGAGAGCATCGGCTCGGCTTCGATGAATGGAACGTGTGTAACTCGAGTCATCGCTACATGAAGGCGTTCTACTACGATGCGGACAACGAGAAAGTGGAGATCGACGGGTACGAGCCGATTGCCCAGACCGATCTGGCAATCGACTTCGTTGAGCGCAACCGCGACCGACCTTGGGGACTCGTGCTCTCTTGGGGCCCACCACACGATCCCTATCACCAGGTACCGGACACCTATCTCGACATGTACGACCCGGACAGAATCACGCTTCGATCAAACGTCCCGGAGCGGATTAGAGTGTATCAACGCAAGAACACTCCGCTGATGTTTCGGCTGCTCTACCGGCTCCTCTTCAGGACTGGTCCTACGACGGATCGAGCGAAAATACGACAGGATCTCCAGGGGTACTACGCTCACATAACCGCGCTCGATGAACAGTTTGGCCGCCTGCTTGAATCCCTCCGTAGAACGGGACAACTCGAGAACACTATCGTCGTGTACACGAGCGACCATGGCGACATGCTCGGCAGCCAGGGCTTCACCAACAAGCAGTTGCCGTACGAAGAGTCGATCAGAGTTCCTCTTCTCGTCAGCTATGAGGGCGTTACAAAGGCGACGACGACAGACGAACTCGTGGGACTCGTCGATCTACCGGTGAGCCTGATGGGCCTCATGGGAATGCGCTTCACCACCGATGTCGACGGACAAGATCTGCACGAACTCTTTGTGTCAGAGGGAGCGCGGGGGCGCGGCGAGTGCTACATCTCCGATCTTGTTCCAGCACATGCAGCTGCATTCAGAGGGAGTACCTCCTGGCGTGGCGTCCGGACCCGGGAGTATACCTTCTCGCGAACGCCGTTCGATGAGGGAACCATGCTCTACGACAACCTCCGCGATCTGCAGCAACAGAGGAATCTGATTGGGAATCCCGCTTACGCCGAGGTTCAGGATCGACTCCTTCGCCTGACCAATGCGTACGCGGAGAAGCACGATGGTGTGATGCCGTTTGATGACTTGCTTCGTAAGTACGACCTGGTCGACGAGTGGAACAGGAGTCAGAAGACGATGCGACTTCCGACGATCCCTGTGCAACATGCGTAACCATCGCCATTCCATCTTGGTAGATCTCCGTACATTGACCCCATGAGCACGGTCACCATCTATCACACAACGTCGCTCGACGGCCGCATCGCTGACGGCAGCGGAGGCTTTGAGTGGATCAGCGAGCAGTACAGCTTGGACGCCTTTATGGCGCGGTGCGAGCAGGCGGATGCCGTGCTTGTCGGCAGGGGAGCGTATCGTTCGTACGTCGAGTCGGAGATGTGGCCGCTTCCGGGCCGACTCATCGTGCTCTCCACAACCGCACAGCCCGAGAACGCCGAAGTCCGCGCGGGTTCTGCGCCCGAGTTGGTTGCATCTCTGGCCGACGAGGGCATGGAGAACTTGCTTCTCGCCGGAGGTACCACGACGAACACCGCGTTTGCGCGGGCCGGGTTGGTGAGCGGCATTGTCCTTGACATCCAACCGTCGCTCCTGGGCGAGGGGCCCGGAGTCTTTGAGGACGGAGTCTCAGTCGAGCTACGACTTCGGGTATCGGAGCAAATGGCAGACATCATGCATGTCGAGTTTGACGTCGTCCACGCGTAGTCATCTATCCCGAACTAGACGAGTCCCAACGGCAAGGTCCGCGATGCTCGCCTGGCCACCGGTCGCGATCACCGTGACGATGTCGGCGACAAGGTAGCCGGTAGCCGCGAGGAGCCCGGCAAGCTGCCAGGGAGCGGGTGTGTCGGTCGCGACGTTTCGCGGGATGAACAGAGCAATATGGGCGAGCTCCCAGCCGGCAAACATCACCGCCGAACGCGCGAGGCTGCGAGTGAATGAGATCGGCTCACCGTTCGTTGTGACCACCCTGAGCCCCGTCGCTCGATGACCGATCGTCGACTGAGGCGAGCTACGAACCAGGAGGGTCGTATAGGTCCACATTGGTGCGGACATGGTTGCTGCGGCCCATGCTGAGAGACTCCAGCTCTCATTCGCGAACCAATCGGCGGAGGGTGCACCAAGCGTCAGGGCAGTCAGTGCCTGGACCCCGGCGGATGCGCCAAAGACCAATCCGTAGTCGATGACTCGGGAGCCGACTGCTCGGAGCACGAAGCTCTCGCTCGGACTCTGTGCGTCGTGGGCTCCAGCGCCCGCGATTCCCACTACCAATCCCATCCCTATCAACAGCCAAGCCCTCATACCGATTGATCACCCTCGCACTGTTCCGGTGTCACTGCATTTGAGTGATTCCGGCTGTGGGCATGGTTGCCTCTTCCGAAGAATCTGCATATCATGTGCAATAATCTACACGTGTAGGAGGAAGAACATATGAATTTTGGCGTGAGCTGGCTCTATCTCCTCGTTGGTACCATCGGGACGATGATCGTCGGGATGCTCTGGTACTCTCCTCTTTTTTTTGCCTCTCCGTGGATGAAGGCACTATGGCTCGGCCCTGGTGATATCCAGGAATCTGGTGTCCCGGCTGCACCCGGATACCTCGCGTCTACGCTCTATTCGCTTGCCATCACCTACGGCGTGTGGCTCGCGATCGTGAATCTTGGGGCGTCGTCTCTTGCGGCGGCGATCGCCATAGGCCTTGGGATCTGGATCGTGACAAGCGGTCTGGCAAACCTTCGAATCAAGTACTTCGAGGACCGTCCGTGGCCGCTCTACCTTATCGACGAAGGCTATGCAATCGTCGCGCATCTCTTGCTGGCTGTACTTGCATGGTCCATTGGGTGACTCATGTCCCAGATGAGTGACGAACAGATCGATTCCGGTTTCAGGGCATTGGCTGATCACAACCGTCGGACCATCATACAAATGGTCCACAGCCGTCCGGGGATCACGCTTCAAGAGATCAGTGAGGCGTTTCCCATATCGCGCTTTGCCGTGATGAACCATATCAACACCGTGGAGCGAGCGGGCCTCATTCGAAGCGAGAAGGAGTCGATCTACAGGCACTTCTACGGCATTCCCGAGGCGATGGACTCACTCTTCGCGTCATGGAAATCAAAACTGGAGGTAGAGTAATGGCACTCTCAGCAAAAGAAATGGGTGATGCGATCATCCGCAATATGAAGGAGAAGACGGGGCGAACAGCCGACGAATGGATCGCCCTGATCCCGGCCGCCGCAGCGGGCGACAAGACGAAGGCGGTCGCGTGGTTAAAGAGCGAGCATGGGCTTGGCCACTACCAGGCCGTCACTGTCTTTCAGGTGTCTGAGGGGCCGAGCGAGTACGAGGACCGCGGGGCAATCGAAAAGAATCTGTTTGGTGACACAACCGACCAGCGGGCTGTCTCCTACCGCTCACTTGAGAAGACCATCATGTCCCTCTCGGACGACGTGCAGAGCATCGCCTGTAGAACCTACATTCCCTTCAAACGGAAGAAGCAGTTTGCGGTCATCGCACCCTCTCCGAAGGGCCACATCAGGCTCGCCATCGCGCTTGGCGACACTCCGTTGGCAGCCCCCTTTGTGGCGGCGAAGGGTGTTGGTGGGAGCGACAGGATTGGGCATATGGTCGAACTGGACGAGAAGTCGGCCCGCACGCTGCCGCCGGAGGTGCGATCTGCGCTTGAGACTGCGTGGAGGGATCATAGCTGAAGAGCGACTGCTATCAGGATTCTGGCGGACCACGACTCGACCGAGTACGTCGATCGGTAGCAGGCCAAGCGCGGCGTCTCCCAACCTCAAACCATCTACCAAGACGATCTCACTGCGCCTGCCTGAGTCGACGCTCGAGGAGCTCAAGCTTCTGGCCAACAAGAACGACATTCCCTACCAGTCGCTCCTACAGGTGTTACTCTCCGAGCGAATCGAATCCGAGCTTCAGAAGCAAACACTATAGGAAACGAAGGGTTAACCCGCGGATCCCCTCAAGGGGCGACCGACGTGTCGGTCGGTCACACCGCGAGCAACGGCATTTGACTGGTGCAACGAATCGCCGGCGCGGGGTTGGGAGGTGTTCACATGCGTGTGTTTCCTTAGTCTATCATTGAGTCATGCAAGTCAACATGCACGAGGCCAAAACGCAGTTCTCCCGTCTCGTCGAGCGGGCGCTCGCGGGTGAGGAGGTCGTGGTCGCGCGTAACGGCGTGCCGCTGATCACTCTTCAGCCCCTGCGACCGCTCGGGCACGCAAGGACGTCGGGGCTTTCGCGCGGCAAGGGACGGGTCGCTGACGACTTCGATGCCCCTCTGAACGAGCAGACCCTGCAGGAGTTCGAGTGAAAGGGTACCTCCTCGATACACACTCCTTTTTCTGGTGGTCGATAGAGCCCGAGAAGCTGCCCACCGCGGTTCTCGAGTTGCTTGCTGACATCGACGCAAGGGTGGGGTTTAGTGTTGTCTCGTCCTGGGAGGCGCAGATCAGGACGGGGCTCGGCAAGCTTGAGCTTACCGAACCGTTGCAAACGATAGTCGAGCGGGAGCTCATGAAAAACAGGTGGGAGGTGCTGCCGATCCACCTTCGGCACAGTGGGCACTCGCCGGTCTGCCGCCGCTGCATCGCGACCCGTTCGACAGACTGCTAATTGCTCAGGCGAAGACCGAATCACTTACCCTCGTTACGACCGACCCGTTGATCCGCGCTTATCCCGGCGTGGATACCGCCTGGGGTGGCTGAGACAGCCTTCCGCGACTCTCAGTCGCGTCACGGGCTATCATCTACTCGGTGGCAGGCAAGCTGAGAAGCGCGGGTTGTACATATTGCGCGATCTGAACCTTGAGCTCTTGCCGAGGACGTGCCCGCTGTCTCGAGGATAACGAGCGTGGCCGACTGATTGTCCGGATCGAGCAGTCGATCGGGCGCAGACCTGTTTGTCGTCATTATCTGCGAGAGTTCGCTCTTCGAGACATGCCGAGCTTCCATTAGCGGCGTATCAGTTGCGTCCCTTTGGGCGAAATGTGCTGGATGAGCTCGGGGAGGGAGTCCATCGCGTCGAACATGTGGATGGTCGCCGATCGCTGGCGCAGTTGGTAGGGCCGAAGCGACCACCCGACTTTCATTGCATCAAGTGGTGTAGGTTCCCGCCTCCGGTATCCGGGATCTACGCCACTGCCTGCTTCTCCAGCAAACGCTCTGCCGATTCAGGCTGACCACCTTGGCCAGGCTCTCATAGCTCATGTAATGACGAGTGAGGTGCCACTCCTCAGTCTGCTCAATAACCAGCGTACCAACGAGCCGAACGATGGCAGCGTCGTTCGGGAATATCCCTATGACGTTCGCTCGCCGCTTGATCTCCTTGTTCACCCGCTCGAGTGGGTTGGTACTCGCGATCTGCTTCCAATGGTCCTTCGGAAACTGCATGAACGCCAGCACTTCCTGCTCAGCCTCATCCATGAGCGTTGCGAGCTTCGGAAAGCGATCCCTTAAGCCGTCGGCGTTGTCTCGCCACTGCTGCGAGGCGTCCTCAGGAGAGTCCTGCACAAACGCGGTGCGGATTACTGTGGCTGCCATCTGGTGGTGCTTCTTTGGTACATGGCCCATGGCGTT
>JANQQY010000456.1 GCA_028284845.1 Spirochaetales bacterium | reverse complement strand
TCCTCAACAACGTCATCTACCCCGAGAACGGTGAACGCACGCTCCTGCGAATCAACGTCGAGCGCGCCGGTCTGTTCACGGTCAATGTGTTCAGTCTCGACGGTCAGCTCGTACGCACGCTCATCCGCGGTCGGCAACCTGTTGGGGAGCAGCTGATCCCGTGGGATGGGACAAACTCGAGTGGCCAGATCGTTGCGACCGGGCTCTACTTCATCCGAGTCGTTGGTCCCGGCGTAGACGAGATTCGCAAGGTACTGATCGCGAAGTAGGCAAGGGGGCGATAGCTGCCGAGCCGAGCCTACCCGCCGAGCTGGAGTTCGAGACGGGGCGAGGAGATCAAGACGCTTCCCACAGCCGGCAGCTGAGCGTCCGTTGTGGTTAGTTGAATCCGTAGCGGCGACGCCAGGGCCGCCTCCGATAGCTGCGTCGTGACCGACACCTGTACCCACGTATTCTGATTCCATCCCACGGTCGACTGTTCGAAAAGGTTGAACTGATCGTTGATTCCAATCGAAAGCTGACCCGCCCTGAAGCGATCGGGAGTGGTTGGGGTCACCTCGGCGTCAATCTCTGATTTGACGTAGATACTAAAGACGTACTGCCCGCTAATCAGGTCGAGCCCGCTGGAGGTCGTTGGGTCGACGGTCAGGACGTGGTGCGGGAGCACATCGACTCGACCAAACCTCAGATTGTCGAGAAACCCACGCGAGACAACGGAACTTGTCGCTGCTGAACCGACGTAGAAGTAGTCTTCGTCTTCCGTGGCGGCAGCAAACTTCGTTGAGCGATCAAAGTCGTCACTTCCGGGAAACGAGGCCTCTTGAGCGGCGCCCGGACCGCCTGAGAAGACCCAGTCTTTGTTCTGCGTGTTGATGTAGCTCTCAGTTCCATTGTCGCCGTAGTCGAAGACAAACGTGTCGTCTGAAGAAGCGCGATAGACGTCGAACTGGATGTGATAGATTGCATTGTCGACAAAGGCATCTGAGAATCCGGAGAGGTCGACACGTCCCCACGAGCTTGCGCTCACCTCAAACTCCAGGTAGGTCCCGTCGAGCGGTGCGCCGGTCGTCGCCGCGGCGTCCAGTACCGTGGGAACGGGCGCCGAGGCGGTCCACAGGCCCGGTCCGGACTCAAAATCACCGCCCGGGAGCAGCGTTGGGAGCTCCAAGCGGTAGACGTCGGCGCCGTCGGGGAGTCCGGAAGCGGAACCGTACTGAGCGGCCGACAGCACCGCCAGGTTGACGTAGTCAAACGTTCTTGCGACCGGGCTCGACGCGTATCCATCAGCGCCGGACGCCAGAGTGATGCCCCGACTCTCCAAGATGTCGACGCCATCGTACTCCGGGAACTGATTCACCGGGTCACAGGCAACGAATATGAGCAGAGGGAGTGCTACGAACAAAAACGCCGTTCGGCCGGTCACACTACGAGTCTACAACCACCCGTACGTGGTTTCAAAGAACTTCTAGCACCTCGACAGCGTGGTCTGCGGGCTTCACCTTTGGCCACGCCTTGATGACAGTGCCGCTTTCATCGAGCACAAAGGTGCTGCGCATGATGCCCTCATAGGTCTTCCCGTACATCTTCTTCTCGCCCCATGCACCAAATCCCATGATAGCCTGCTTCTCCGGATCGGCCAGCAGATAGAAGGGAAGATCATACTTCGTCTTGAATTTGCCGTGACTCTTTTCGTTGTCTGCGCTGATGCCAATCACCACGGCGCCTTTCTTCAGAATCGCGTCGTAATTGTCTCTGAAGCTGCACGCCTCTTTTGTGCATCCCGGGGTGTCGTCTTTGGGGTAGAAGTAGACGACCACCTTCTTGCCGGCGAACTCGTTGAGGCTATGTGCTGTTCCGTTCTCGTCGTTGAGAGTGAAATCGGGGGCCTTGTCACCTTCTGTAAGCATAGAATCTCCTTGCTGCTGAAAGTAGCCAGCGGGCTGGAAGCGGGCAACTATTGGAGAAAAGCGAGGGATTGAGTAGGCTCGAATCGTGGAGAACGCAGCGAGTATGGCTCTGGACAACGCCGGACCCCATGGCCTTGAAACCGCACGCAGAGCCGCCCAGGCGTTCTCTTCTGTGTTGGATGCACTCGAATCGCCGAACGCAGCATACGACCTCGCTGCGTTCGGACTAGGACGAATCCACGGCACCTTTGCTCTGCCATCTGTTCGCCCCAGATACCTGCTCCAGAGGATCAACACTGGAGTCTTCAACGATCCGGTGGCCGTGACGCGAAATGCCGATCTCGTCGCTCGTGAGACGCATTCTGAGCTCCAATTTGTTCGAACGAACGACGGGTCACTGGTCTACGACGATCCGGAAGGCTGTTCGTGGAGAATGATGACCTTTGTCTCAGGAACCTGTGCCCCGGACGTCGATCCCGCCAACCGCTCACCGGAGCTCGCCCACATGGTTGCGAAGGCGTTTGGATCGTTCTCGACGCAGGCCGCTCACATTGATCCTGGGTCAATCGTCGAGACGTTGCGTGGCTTTCATGACACGCCGGCTCGCTACCGGAGACTCCTTGAGACGACAGAGTCGGATCGAAGCTCCGCAGAGACGCGCTCCGTGATTGAGTGGCTCGCGGATCGCTCAGACCATTTGGGCGCAATCTCCGGTTCCCTGAGCGACGGCGAACTCCCCAGACGTATCGCCCACAACGACGCCAAACTCGACAACGTCTTGCTGGACAGCCGCACAGGCGCCGTTCGAGCGGTGATCGATTTTGATACCGTGATGCCGGGGTCGCCGCTCTTTGACTTGGGCGATCTGCTGAGGACCGTTCCTGTTTCTGTTGGGGAGGACGAACCCGATTCCTCGCTCGTCACGATTGATAGAGGTCTTGTGGACGCCGTGGTCGATGGTTTTCTCGTGGGCTACACCGGCCTTGCAGATTCCGAGCACGTGCTCGTCCAGGCCGCCGGATGGGTCCTTGCGATGGAACAGGGCATCCGATACCTCACCGACTACCTCGAACACGATCGCTACTACTCGGTGTCACGGCCCGACCAGAACCTGCGGCGAGCGCAGAATCAGTTTGCACTCGCATCGCAGTATGAGGCGATTGGTTGGAGCCCGCCTTAGCGGCTACTCGTCTCGTTTGAACAACGACGAGAAGAACTTCTCAGCCTCGGATCGGACATTCTCAAATCCCTCGCCAATATCGCTCATCGCCTTTGCCAGCGGGTCGTTCGAGCCCTTGAACTCGCTCTCGTACGCCTTCTGGGCTTCTGAGAAATCGTGGGCGATCGACTCTTCGTCCTGGTCGCGCTTGACGTAGGTCCCGTCCAGAATCGTCTGGTAGTCCCCTGCGTCAACCCATCCTTTGAGCGACCTGAGACGAAGCACCGGGAACGGGTGCGACTGGAAGACGAGGTTGAGGAATTTGTAGATGCCCTCAAGCACATCGCCCGCCGCGTCGTAGTCGTCTGCCTGTCGTTCGAACTCCGCAAGATCCATCTGATCGACGTGTTTGCCACCCGCGAGCTTCATCAGAAGGGTGTAGCTCACATCGGTGTCCTGGACCGTCAGCAATCCCGCACGATCCGCACTGAGTTCGCTCTTCCGGTCCCACTCTTTGAGTGCGGCGAGCACTCCCATGATGACGAGAAACGGCAACGGTATGGCGCGCAGCAGGCCTGTGCTGTTTACTAGGAACCAAAGCAGGTTCTTGTAGAGGACGTGCCCGCTCATGATGTGTCCGAGTTCGTGACCGATCACCGCGAGAATCTCGTCGTCACTCAGCGTGTCGAGCATGCTGGAGTTGAGCGTGATGAATGGTTCCTTGACACCCCACGCTCCCGCGTTGAGGTTCGGTTCCTGATCGACAAAGAGCTGTGGCCGGTCGGCAACATCAAAGGTGTTGCACGCCTCATCCACGATCTTGTGAAGCTTTGGAAACTGCTTTTCGGTCACCCGGACCGACGAGGCGAGAAATCGAAGCCGAATCTGCTTCTCCCATGTCATGCCCCAAAAGAACTTCAGAACCTGATCAATGCCCGGCACCTTCTTGAGGGCCGCAAGTGCGGCACGGTCTGCCGGATGCTCCCACGCGCGTGGACTGATGCCTGTAAACTGTGTTCGAGCCATATACAAAGTGTACTTCTCCCGCCAGGTAGCTACAATGTCAGTTCGCATCGTACAGGATCGCCGCGGCCCGCCAGGAGCTCGCGCACGCTCGTATGGAACTCCTCTCTATCCCTTTGATGCGATCTCGCCGCTGCGATACCTTCACCCTCATGTCTCACGATTCCCCACACCGTCTCTCAACCTCTGTCGCGCGAGCGCTTGTTGCGATCGCAGCTGCGATCTTCCTCGCCGCGTGTGGGGTCCAGGAGACGGTGGTATTACAGGCAGACGGGTCCGGTACAGCTCTCCTCGAGGTTTCCTTGCATCCGGTCATGGTCTCATACATGAGCGATCTGATGGCGGCGATGACCGGCGTCCAGGCCGATCTCCCGATCTTCGACACCGATCAAATCATTGCCGGTTTCGCTGAGCGTGAGGGGATCGAACTTGTGGGGCTGGAGCGGCGTGCCCGTGGCAACCTTCGGATGAGTCTCGTGTTTGACGACCTCTCCGCCCTGTTGGACGACGAAAATGCCTCCCGGCTCATCACGTTTGAGTCATCGGGCTCTGAGCGCGAAGTCACTCTCAGATTGGGGAGTGAGTCTGTGACACAGTTCATGGCGTTCGCGCCGGACGAGAGTGCTACCATGTCCGCGTTTATCCTTCCCCCAAGCGATGGATCGGTTTCCGCAGATGAGTACCGCGAGGAGATGGCTTGGGCGCTCGAGGAGTATGAGGATAGGGCGATAGTAGAACGGATTCTCGACGAGTCGGTGATCGAGGTGCGGGTCGAGCCTCAGGGCCGCATCGTCAGGCAGTCGGGCGGAGTGGTGGACGGAGACGCGGTGGTATTCCAGATTCCGGTCCTTGAGATACTGACCCTGACCGAGCCGAGAGTCTATTCGTTTGCGTTTGTTCCCTGACCGGGTCGGGGATGCTGGTTGCGCCCGGCTCTCTCCATCTCGTCGAGTTCGTCCTTTGGCGGCTTGAAGATCGCGTTGTAGATCCTGTCTCGCAACGGATCTCGGATATGTTCGTAATTCACGTGAATCGTGCGCCCTGAGTCACTCACACGCACGACCGATCCCGTCACTTTGATCTCTGAGCCGTCGGTCTCAAAGCGGATCTCTACATCATCTCCCGGCTTGAAGTGCCCGTCCGGGTTGAGCAGGCTTGCGCCGCCGCCGCCAATATCCCGGGTCTTGCTCAACAAGGTCGCTTCCGAGTCAAACGGGTAGAGGCGGACCGGAATCTCGATTTTCCGGCGATAGTAGCGGCGCTTCTGATACTGCTTTAGCTCTTCTGAGTGCTGGAGGCGCGCCGTGCGTCCTTCTTCCGCCAAAACCAGGGTATGGAATGTGAAGACCCCTGCCGGGCTCTGGAAGAAGATATCGACGCCTGCTCCGGCAGGAAGGCGAGCTCCGTCTTGGAGAACCTGGACGGCGAAGGAGTCGGGGCGTTGCGGGAGCACCCGTGCCTTGAATGGCTTTTTGTACTTGTTCCGGGCGACCAGGACGATCGAACCCTCGCGTATTTCGGCACTTGAGCGGGGAGCGCTCGCGTCCTTTCGCGCATGAAATCCCAGCTTCACCCGAAGTGCGGCGATCGTTTGCGCATTGGCCTCGCGGTTCTCTCGAACCTTCGCCGCTGCCGAGTTGAACGCAACGGGGTCTGTGACAAGCTGATGAATCTGCGATGGATCGCGAAGATAGCGAGCCATGAAGGTTAGAAGGTCGCGATGGGTCGGCTGGAGATCGAGCTCACGAGCCTTCTCTTCGAACAGATTGTTTGAGAGGTTGTCTCGCTGCTCCGTCTCTCGCCGTGATCTGATAACCCAGTAGGCGATCAATCCTGAGACGAGGCCCACGACAAAGAGGGTAACGACGATGAGCTCGAAGGGACTTGCCTGATAGGCGCTCGATATCTGACCAAAAAAACGCTGGACAGCGGGTGTCATTTTGGACGAAGCATACCTCGCAATCGAGATCGCGCCCAGCGGAACCACTTCGTGGCGGAGGAGCTATCCTAAAAAGACTTGACCACCCTGGTCGATGGCAAGAATGGTTCGGCACTTCGAGCAGCGGAATCGACCCGACCGGTTGGCGCGTAGTCGGGTGCTACAGACGGGGCATTTGAAGGTCTTTGGAAAGATGTCCGTCGCCGGTCGCGCGACGGTCTTTCCAAAGTGGGAAACCGCCTCATCGAGCGTGTCACGAATCGTGAAAAACTGCGAGAAGCCGAGCAGTTGGAACACCTCGTACACGCGCGGCTGGATCTCCAGGAGGACGATGTCTCCACCGCGCGGCTTCACGGCTTTGAGGAATGCGGTGAACGAACCAATACCGGTCGACGAGACGTAGGTGAGCCCGCTGCAGTTGAAGATGAGTTTGCTGAATCCAGTCTCGACTGCCCGGGTGATTCGCTTCTGGAAGAAGTTGGAGTTGTAGGTGTCGATATAGCCGGTGAGGTAGAGTACGAGACCGCCGTCAACGCCATCCACCTTCTGGAGCTTGATGCGTAGGCTTTCATCTTTCTCTTCGTCAAAGCCTGGTACGATGTCGTTGTTGTTCATGCTCCCTGCTCCCGGCAACAGTGGTCCGCACTGCCCCTCAATTGCAGTCGGCCCACCGTTTCTTGACGCTTCGATTAAGTCTCCGGTATATCAGACAGATTCGCAAGTATCAATTCCGTCCGTCTGGAGACCTGCTTGAACTCGACCGATGCCCGTTCCTACTCCCGCCTCATTCTGTCGGCTCTCGCCTTTCAACCCGGGCAGTCTCTCTTTGTGAAGGGCCAGCCTGCTCACTGGGAGTTCATTGTCACACTCGCAGAGACGGCTTATGAACTGGGCGCGAAGTACGTCCAGGTTGAGGCCGATCACGCACTGCTGCATCGTGCTCGAATCGAGCATTCGAGACCCGAGTTCCTGACCTACGTACCCGCTTCCAGAGCGGCTGACCAGGCGCTTCGCCTGGACGAGGGATGGGCAATCGTTTCGCTGAAGAGTCCTGACGACCCGGCTGCCCTCGACGGAATTGATGCAGAGCGAAACGGGATCGCGAGCAGAGCGCTTGCGAACGCCGACTATGAGTATCGGCGGCAGGTTCAGTCGGATCGAATCCGTTGGATCGTCGCCAGCGTGCCCACGCAGAAATGGGCCGCGCATGTCTTTGGCATTGAGCCGGACGACGAGGTTGAGGATCGTCTCTGGAGCGAGCTGCGGCGGATCGTCCGACTCGATCACGACGATCCTTTCGCTGAGTGGACCCGGCTTGGGAAGGTGTTGGCAGACCGACGATCGACTCTGGATAGTCTCGCCTTGGATCTTGTCCATTTCTCCGGGCCGGGAACGGATTTGTCGGTCGGGCTCACAGACCGATCCCTCTGGGCGGGCGGGACCTCCATCGCACAGGATGGAAAGGAGTTCTTTCCGAACCTACCAACGGAAGAGGTCTTCACCACGCCTGACTATCGCCGCACCGTTGGTCGGGTCTCAGTGACACGGCCCGTTCAGGTGCTTGGTGGCCTGGTGGAAGGCGCGTGGATGGAGTTTGAGGATGGGGCGGTCGTGCGGTCCGGAGCGGCGAGCGGTGGCGAGATGCTTGAACGCTACTTCGAGGTTGATGAGCGTGCCCGGTATCTCGGCGAACTCGCGCTTGTCGACTCGACATCCCCCGTATTCAGAAGTGGACTGACCTACGCGAACATCCTGCTCGACGAGAATGCCGCGTGTCATATCGCATTGGGATCGTCCTACCGCAAGTGCATCCGCGGTAGCGAGGAGCTTTCTGATGAGGACTACCGCGAAGCGGGCGGTAATACGTCGACTCTTCATACCGACTTCATGATTGGCTCGCCGGACGTGACGGTCACCGCAACCACTCGATCCGGCGAGACTATTCCCATCATTACCGACGGCTTGTTCGCGCTTGGCGATTGAGTGATAGCAGCGGACGAGCATACCTGAACGCGTTATCTTTACCGTATGAATAGTAAATTTAGGCTGGTCGCCGTCGCGACTGCTGCGATCGCCGTGATGGTACTTGGCGTCTTTGTCTTGCTTCCTCGGAACGTGGAAGCGCAGTCAATGCCGGCGTCGTCTGACATCGACATCCTATCTGTCGGGCTTTCGTCCGCCATCGATCTTGCCTCCGCAACCCCCCTTGATTGGAACTACGATCCCCGAGACCGGACGATTCATCCGGAGGACGCCAGCCTGCCGTACCCTGTCACGATAGAGGAGCAGGCATGGAGGCAGCTGTTGGATCCGCAGGAATATTACATTCTGCGTCAGAAAGGAACCGAGCCTGCGTTCACCCACCCGCTGAACAACAACAAGCAGGAGGGGATCTACTACTCCGCAGCAACCGGGCAGCCTCTCTTCCACTCACGCGATAAGTACGACTCACGGACCGGATGGCCGAGTTTCACCAAGCCGATCAACCCGCATGCGATTGTCTACGTGGAGGACAACAGTTTTTTTATGCGTCGGATTGAGGTGGTTGATAGTCTCAGTGGTTCGCATCTGGGACATGTCTTTTCGGATGGCCCTGCGCCGACGAATCAGCGCTATTGCATCAACGGCGCCGCGCTCATCTTTGTTCCCGAGGGTGGCGAGCCACCGATGATCCGGACGGCGGCCGCGCCGTAGCGTAAACAGAACGGTTGGGCCGTCTTTCAGAAGACGGCCTTCACTCCATTCTCATAGAGAACGCCGCTTGAGCGGTACATCGAGAACGAGGTAGCCACAAGCGTAATCTCGTTTTCGTTCGCGAGATCGATGATTGACGGCGGGATCGTCTTGCCCCGCACGATCAGAATGACATTGATGTCCGAGACAAGGGCGGTTCGTATCGTCTGAGGCGCGACGAGCCCCGTGAGGAAGAGGACGTTCTCGTGCGTCAGCGTCAGGACGTCGCTCATCAGGTCGGAGGCGAAGGCATACTCAATCTCATATGAGTGCTCCGAGCCTGTTACGACCGACCCATCTACGAGCGCGGCAATCTCTGCGACTGTCATTCGTCGTCTACCGCCCATGGCAGCGACGGCCGTGACTGCGCCTCACTCGCACGCCCTGCGGTCGATCCGGTGAGATGCGGGTACTGCGCCGCCAGATCGGGCGCCCGTCGTTCGAGAAGTGCCATCTGCTGCGCCGCGCCGCTCTGGTTTCCAAGCAGAAACTCCGCCTGTGCTCGTAGAAGCGTCGCAATCACCGTCCCCGATCGTCGCTCGTCTGCCTCATCAAGCCACTCGAGAGCGGCGCGACCGTTGCCGCTGATGATGTTCAGGTTCGCCAGATTGACGTAGCTCGCTGTGTAATCCGGGTCAATGTCGATTGCCCGCTCGAAGGCGCGCTCCGCTGCGCGCGGTTCGTCGAACTGACCGTGAAGAATACCGATCTGGTTCCACGTGCGGACCTGCCGCCGGTTGCTCTGCGAGGCGACGTTTGATTCCAACTCGTCGACGCTTCTCACGTAGAGCGTTTCGCGGATCGCGCCAACCGAATCGTCGTAGAGCGGATCTGCGAGGATGGCCGGTGGCGGCGTGACTGAGAAGCTCGCCGTCTCAAGAGGAATCGCCGGGAATCGATCTCGCTCATCTGAGATGGGCAGAAACTCGATTGCGCCCTCCGGTGCGTAGCGCTTGTAGAGTCGCGATCCCTCCTCCCATGATGCGAGGAACCCTTCGTGCAGAATAGTTGTCTCGTACGGGAGCCAGACCGTACCGGCGTGAGCGATCGCGGCCGTCGTTTCGGATTCGAAGAGCCAGATGTTCTGCTCCGGCTCACCGGTGTCGAATGCCATAAACACGTGGCCCGGGCTTGTCATGATCGCGGTGCCAATGCCCACCGACTCAAAGAGTGAGCACATCAGCGCCGTCGTGTCGTCGCAGTCGCCGTATCCCACACGGATGGTGTTCCGCGGGAATCGGACCGTGTCGAGCGCTGCTGGATTGCCCAGGACCTGTGTGATCCCTGACTGCGGGTCTTCAATGTACTCCAGGCCACTCACACCGACCGCGTCTGAGATGCGCGCAGCACGGAACACCTTCTCAGAGACACCAAATCGCTCGGCATCACCCACCGCGACAAACGGAGCCGCGTACTCAGCGACCACCGAGTCGCGTGGT
>JANQQY010000416.1 GCA_028284845.1 Spirochaetales bacterium | reverse complement strand
CCTTCAGCGATCGTGGGCAGTTCCGAACGTGCCCTCCTTTGTAGAGAACCTCTTTGGCGCGGAGAACAT
Organism: Spirochaetales bacterium; assembly: GCA_028284845.1. Lineage (GTDB taxonomy): Bacteria > Spirochaetota > Spirochaetia > DSM-27196 > SLST01 > SLST01. The sequence continues at coordinate 3,458 of JANQQY010000416.1, read as the reverse complement.
GGTCGACGCACTCACCATGGCCACGCCGCTTGATGTAATGCGCATGGGTGGAGCAGAAGGGCTCAACTTCTGGCAGCTCTTCTTTGGATTCCGGACCGGTAGCATGGGTGAGAGCGCGATCTTCCTGATCTTGATCGCCGCTATCTACTACATCGTTACAAAGACTGCCCAGTGGCGCCTGATCGTATCGACCTTCCTCTCCGCCGCCGGGCTTACCGCCATCTTCTACGCCGCCGGCCTAACCGATCTGGTGCCTCATCTTGCAATGGTGAGCGGGAGCATCTTCTTCGTTTCGGTCTTTATGGCCACTGATCCGGTGAGTGCGCCGAACAAGCCCGCAAGTCAGTGGTTGTACGGCCTTGTCATTGGCGCAACCACCGTACTGATCAGGACGTTCGCCGGGTTCCCGGAGGGAACTAGCTTCGGAATCCTGATAGGAAACACGTTCGCGAGCCTTCTGGACGAGATGATGCCCAAGGCTAAGCCAAAGAAGAAGAAGCCGACTGCTGCGGCACCGGCCGCGAAACCGGCACCAAAGGCTGCGGCACCCGCTGGAGGGAAGGCATGAACAAAGAAGGAACGATTTACACAGTGGTCTTCATTTTTCTGGTGAGCTTTCTCTTCGTCTTCCTCCTTTCGATGACCAACCAGGCGACGATTGAGCAAGTCGAGCTCAACAACGAGATCGCAAGACAGCGGGCGGTTCTTACCGCGATGGGCATCGAGACCGAGTCCCCAGATGAGGTTCAGCAGGAGTTCGGCAATGTTCGCGCAGACGAGAATGCCGGACTGTTTGCGAGAGAGATCGACGGTCGGACGGTCTACGCGCGAGAGTTCGTCGGTGCGGGCCTCTGGGGAGCGATTACCGGAGTGATCGCCGTCACGGACGACCTCTCTGAGTTCGTGGGCATGGAGATAGTCAGCGACAACGAGACTCCCGGCCTTGGAGGGCGCATCAACGAGGGCTGGTTCAAGGAACAGTTCCGCGGCGAAGAGATCCCGACTGGTCCCATTACGGTCACCGCGCTCGAGGGCGATGGTGATCCCGACCGAACAAACGGAATCGTGGACGGAATCACCGGAGCGACCCGAACAAGTGACAGCATGGAGTCGATCGTGAATCAGGAAATCGAGACGTTCCGAGATCCGGACGTCCTGGAGAGTTTGCGAAATCTCACCACTGGGGGGAACGCATGAGCGACATCGATACCAGACCCGGCGCCATCCTCAAGAACAATCTTTGGACGAGTAACCCGATCTTTATGCAGGTGCTCGGCATCTGCTCCGCCCTCGCCGTCACAAATCTTCTGACGAACACGGCGATAATGGCAATCGGGGTGACGTTCGTTACGGGGCTCAGCAGCCTCACGGTCTCGTTGATCAAGAAGTGGATCCCGCGGAAGGTTCGAATGATCGTTCAAACCCTGATCATCGCCTTCTACGTCATCATTGTAGACATCGCTCTGAAGGCGTACCTGCCTGAGATAAGCAGGAGCCTCGGGCCGTATGTCGGTCTGATCATCACCAACTGCATCATCATGGGCCGAGCCGAGGCCTTCGCTCAGAGCAACGATCCGTTGCCAAGTCTCTGGGACGGTCTGACGAGTGGCGCAGGTTACATGGGCGTTCTGATGGTGATCGCGGTGTTCCGTGAACTGCTTGGATTCGGGACGCTTTTTGGATATCAGATTCTCCCCGCGAACTTTGTTCCATGGACGATCATGGTCATGCCGCCGAGCGCGTTCTTCCTTCTTGGAATCGTGATCTGGGTTGGCAAGAGCATCATGAATAGAGAAGGAGCCCCAGCATGACGCCGGTAATCAGCCCGTTCGCCCTGTTCTTTGCCTCGATCTTCACCAGCAACATCCTCCTCGCGAACTTCCTGGGGATGTGTTCGTTCATCTCGATCTCCAAAGACATGAAGAGTTCGAATGGACTCGGACTGGCAGTCACGGTCGTTCTGACGGTGACAACTGCGGTCAACTGGGGAGTCCTCCAGTTGCTCGAAATGCTTGGCCTGGAGTACCTCCGGTTCATCGTCTTTATCATCGTTATCGCTGCGGTCGTTCAGATGCTGGAGATGATCATTGATCGTGTGAGCCAGACGCTCTACATGAACCTCGGAATCTTCCTGCCTCTGATCACGGTCAACTGCGCAGTTCTTGGTGTTTCTCTCTTTATGGAGATCCGCGACTACAGCTTCTGGCAGTCGGTCATCTTCGGCTTTGGTAGTGGTCTTGGCTGGTGGCTCGCCATCATGCTGCTGAGCGCAATTCGCCAGCGAGTGGAGAAGGCTCCGGTCCCGGCCGGACTCAAAGGTGCAGGTATCACAATGATCACCATCGGCTTTATGGCGATGGCGTTCATCGGCTTCAGCGGCATGCTCTCGGTTCAGTAGGAAGGAAGGAATGGAAAACGCCCCAATGCTCGTTCAGGCGCTTGTCGCGCCGCTCTCCGTCGCCGGCATCAGCGCCGTCCTGGGAGCCCTGATCTCGATCACGGACAAGATCGTCAACAACTATGGCGACCTTGTGATAGACATCAACGGCGGTAAGCGCGACCTGGAGATCAGGGGTGGCGCCCCGCTCCTTCAGACACTCTCCGAGAGCGGAATCTTCGTGCCCAGCGCCTGTGGCGGCCGCGGGTCATGCGGCGCCTGCAAAGTGAAGGTACTCTCGGACGTCGGCCCTCACCTCCCCACTGAGACTCCCTACCTTGAGAAGGACGAGATTGAAGAGAATGTGCGACTCAGTTGCCAGATCAAGGTAAAAGAGAACCTTGAGATAGAGATTCCCGAGTCGCTGTTCAACGTGCGGGAGTACGAGGGAACGATCGAGAAGATCGTCGATGTCACGCACGACATCAAAGAGGTGATGATCAAGCTGCCGGAGGGCGAAGAGGTGAACTTCGAGTGCGGCCAGTACGGACAGATCGAGGTTCCGCCGTATGAGAAGGTGAAGGGTACCACCCAGCGCGCCTATTCGATGAGCTCCAAGCCCAGCGACAAGAATCACCTTGAGTACCTCATCCGGCTTGTCCCGGGCGGAATCGTGACGACCTACGTCCACGAACATCTCCAGGAAGGTCAGAAGATGCGCGTGATCGCGCCGTTTGGTGACTTCAATGTGAAGGACACCGGCGCCACGATGATCTGCGTGGCCGGCGGCTCCGGTATGGCACCGTTCAAGAGCATCTTTAACCACATGATCGAGAGCGGTGAGATCGAAACCCGTGAGATCTGGTACTTCTTTGGTGCTCGAACCAAGAACGACATGTACTACCTCGAATGGCTCTGGGGCCTCGATGAGAAGTACGAGAAGTTCCACTTTGTCCCTGCCCTGAGTGAGCCGCAGGAAGGAGATGCGTGGCAGGGGCCGACCGGGCTCATCACCGAAGTCCTGGCCGACTATTTCACGACCAAGATCGATCGGACGCAGGATCTCGAAGGCTACCTCTGC
>JANQQY010000385.1 GCA_028284845.1 Spirochaetales bacterium | reverse complement strand
GGAGCATCAGCACCGTGCTCAGCGTGCTCCCATAGCCGTACTTCAACTGGGCAAAGGTCTTTGTGTACATGTGAGATGCAATGACCTCGCTCGCATGGTTCGGACCGCCGGCTGTCATGACAAAGATCTGATCGAAATTCTTCAACGAACTCACCGTAATCAGCACCAGGCTTACCTGAAGAACCGGGATCAGCAGCGGGAAGATGATGTGCCGCGTTACCTGAAGCTCGGAACATCCGTCGATCTTTGCGGCATCAAAGAGGTCTCCCGGAATGGTGCTCATTCCGGCGATAAAGATGACCATGTGGTATCCGGTCCATTGCCAGGCAACGGTCGCCACGACCGAGAGCAGCGCCGTGTCCGCCTCACCCAGCCACGCAAATGTCACCCGCTCCCCAAACAGGCTAAGAAACTGATTCAAGAGACCGACGTTTGGATGGTAGAAGAAGTAGAACATCAGAGAGACGGCGACCGATGAGAAGGTGACCGGCAGGAAAATCACATTGCGAAAGAAGTGCCGCCCTCGAAGCTCCCGCCCCAGGATGTTTGCGAGCAGGAAGGCGACCGGTAGCTGGATCGCGGCAGATGCCCCAACGAACACCAACGTGTTCCGCAACGCGGTGCGAATGACGTAGTCGTCCTGGAGCAGAAAGGCGTAGTTCTGGAGCCCGATAAATCGAATCGCGCCAATGAGGTCCCATCGAGTGAGACTGAGGAGCACCGACACCACCGAGGGAATCGGAAGGAAGAGCAGAAACACCAGCAGGGCCGGCGCGATGAAGAACAGGATCGTTTTGGGATCGCGGAGCATCCTCTCCACACTCACCTCCGGGTTGACGTATCGAGGGCGGCCGCTGGGCCGCCCCCTCTCTATGCCATTGCTATGTGGATCAATCCCACTCGACTTCGGCGATTCGATTGAGGGAGTCGAGCGTCGACTGAATATCGGCGCCGCCCAGGATCGCCTGCGTTGCGAGATTGAGCTCCTTCCCAATGTTCTGACCGAGCAGCACGTCCCAGATCAGAATGGGATTCGGCGTGTTCGCCATTTCGGTTGCGAACTGCGCAGCTACCGGATGGAGCTTCGACTCGTCAAAGGGAACGTTCCGTGTCGCGATCATAAAACCCGACTCCGCGAGTTCCGCCTGGCGTTCGTCGGTGATGATGAACTCGAGGAACTGTGCCGTCTCGTCAATGTAGTCGGATGCCGATGAGATTGCGTACGCCCGGTTCTGGAGGATCGGCCACCCGGTGTCACTTGCGCCTTCAGGCATCGACGGCCATTCGAAGAGCCCAAGATCGTCGCCCATCTGCTCGATGAGTCCCGGCATCTCCCAGGTCCCGTTGAACCGCATTCCGGCAAGCCCGGCACTGAACATCGCTGTCCCTTCACCGTACTCGAGGCTGTTGAAGTTCTGCGGGAAGGCGTTCAGTTCTACGAGCTCGTAGAGGTACTCGGCGGCACGCACGTAAGGTTCGGTGTTGAAGACCGTCTGTTGCTCAAAGACGGCGGGACGATAGGCGTCCGGTCCGTTCACACGATCGAAGATTGCCATGAAGGGAATGGTTCCCGGCCATGGGTCCTTGTTCGCGAGGGAGAATGGAGTGACTCCCGCGTCGTTCAAGACGTTGATAATGTTGACCAGATCGTCCCACGTCTCCGGGGGAGTAAGTCCGTTCTCCGCGAAGATCGCCTTGTTGTAGAAGATGCCCTCACCGGCAAGCTCAATGGGGATCCCGTAGATGATCCCGTCGAAGGTAGCGCCACTGGCGTTTCCAGGGTTCACATTGTCAGTAAGAACCTCGCTCGCTGCGATGATGTCGTTGAGGGGATGAACCCGACCGGCATTCACGAACGGTTCAAAACGTCCCGCGGTCCACGACATAAAGAAATCGGGTGCATTGTTGGCGGCCATCTCGGTAGAGAGCTTGTTGAGATACTGGTCGCCGTTAGGTGTGTTGGTGTACTCGATGTTGATCTGCGGATTGACCTCAGCAAACAGGGCAATATTGGTCGTTACCCAGTCGTACATCAGAGTATCGACCTCGGCGTTGTCCCAGTAGTCGATGGTGACGACTCCATCGGAGTTCCCGGCCTCGGAATCTCCGCCGGCGAAGAGTGCAGGCGCGAGAAGAAGGACGAGGATCGTCGCAATCATCCGTTTCATATTCACTCCTTATTGGTTGATTGGTGTCGATCATGGACCCGGGAGATACCGACGAGAATGGACTCTGGTGACGGGTTTCTGGACTATCGGGACATCGCTGCGTGTAACTGGTTACGAAAGTCCAAGGGGGAAACGCCACGGAGCCGCCTGAAGACACGGCTGAAGTACGAGGGGTCGCTGTATCCAACGCTGTAGCTTATGTCTGCAATGGTGAGATTGGGGTTCGCCAGGAGAACCTCAGCATTGCGAATTCTGGTCTCCGCGAGCAACCAGGTGAACGTCGAGCCGGTGTGCTGCTTTAACAAGCGGCAGAGATGCTTGGTACTCAGCGAACAAGCGTGAGCAACCTCGCCTACCGTTAGGTTTGTTGCGAAGTGATCTTCGATGTACCGAATGCCAACCGTCAGGTGATCCGGCCACCCGGTCTCCTTTCTCCGCCGGATCTCTCGGGTCGCAGCGACAACTCTTCGTCGAGCATGTGCGAATTCCGCCTCCGGAGTAGTGTCGAGGTTCGAAGGGAGATGTGAACGCGGTTCCACCGGGAGGCCGTTTCTGTGCAGGCAGATCTCTGAGATCGTATGGAGGCGTGTCGCCAGATCGAGGCCAAGACGCTCACTCTCATCGGCGTCAAGAATCGCCGACTCCAGCTCAGACATCGTCTCAATCACCCGGCTCACGTGGCCGAGCGTTGCCGGCTCGAGCAGATCGTAGACTCGTTCGAACGCGTTCGATGTCTCGCCACTGGAGGAACGTTCAGGTTGTGGTAAGCGTAAGAGGTCGGTCCGAAAGCGTTTGACCGACGGAACGAGCTCCGCTCTCGCGCCAATCAGCGCTTCGCGTGCTTCTCGAATAGCGGTCTGGATGTCAACGAATTGGCGGTGGCTCGAGCTCACACCTATGGCCGCGACAAGGTTGTATCGAGTTTGCAATTCGGAGGTGATTCGATTCGCCAAGGCCGTCATCGACGTGAACGGGCCGACTATCGCTACCACGTGTGCGTCCATTGAGACGCCGTGTGGGTCTCCGTGATCCGGAGCAGATTCGGCAAGCAACCCCATCACGAGAGCTTGGCACAAACCCGCCGGACGATCGTCGCCCGAGACTTCGACCAGCGCGACCGAGAAGTCCGCAAATCCGACGTCATACCGACGCAGGAGGCGTTCCACCTCCGCAAGGACTTGCGCTTCCTGCGATCCGAATGCGCGCCGCAAGAGATGCTGGCATACAAGAGGCTTCGCCTCCAGGACCGACTGCTCGAGGCGCTCCAAATGGCGGGCATCGCGCCTCTCTCGCATGAGCTTGTCTGTGAGCGATCTGGTGGTTTGCAGGAGCTCATCCGGTTGGATTGGCTTGAGCAGGAAGTCCCACGCATGGCGCTCAAACGCCTTGCGAGCGTAATCGATCTCTCCGTAGCCGGTGATGAAGATAAACTGAAGGCTTGGGTGTGATGCCTGGGCGCGTCTGGCGAACTCGAGCCCGTCCATTGAGTCCATTCGAATGTCTGAAACGACCACGTCTATCTCGTGCGTTTGAAGGAACTCCAGAGCCAGGCTAGGGTCTGCAACAGCCGCGGCAACCGCACAATTTGCGATGGTCCAGTCCATTGCCTCAGCAAGGGACTCCCGTACGTAGTCTTCGTCTTCAACGATCAGGAGTTGGAACAGGTATCCCTCCTTTTGATCGTGGTACACGGACGATGCAGTCTGTCCCAAGGCCGAGTTCGCTCTTGATCGACAGCCCGAACTCGTCTCCAAAGATCAGTTGAAGGCGGCGATGGACGTTTGCAATGCCTATGCCATGCTCGATCCGTTCATCCCGGAGGAGCTCAGCCTGACGATCCGTTTCCATCCCAATGCCGTTGTCCGACACGTGAATCTCAACGCACTCCTCGGTTCGATGGGCGTACACCTGAAGCAGTGCCGGTCGGTCCAGCGACCTGAAGCCGTGGAGGATCGCATTTTCAACGAGCGGCTGCAGGGTCAGTTTTGGCAGTTGGAGCGAGCCGTACTCGTTCGGCACATCGAGTTCCACAGAGAACTTGTCTCTGAATCGAGCCCGCTGAATGAGGACGTACTTTTCAACGTGACTCAGCTCAGATTGGAGCGAGGTCATCGACTCCTTCGAAATGCTGTACCTCATTATTGTGGAGAGTGCACCAACGATCTCAGCGATCTTTGGTGCATCCTGTCGCCGCGCCATCCAGCTCACCACATCGAGTGCATTGTAGAGGAAGTGAGGATTGATCTGCGCCTGAAGCACCTCGAGCTGCTGGCGTGCCGTGCGAGACTCAGATTCAACAAGACGAGCCACCAGCGTATTCATTCGCCCGATCATGTGTGTGAACTCCGACGCAAGGTAGGCGATCTCGTTGTTCGGAGCGGCAGCCAGACTCGGACTCCAATCACCGATGGATGCCGCCTTCATCTGTTCCGCGATCTCATGAACGGGGCGCACGAAGCCTCGCGCGATTAAAGACGAAACGAGAACAAAGATCATCACCGTCACGGCAGACGCCAGCAGCGTCAGGGTTCGTAGGTAGCGGATGTCCTCGTAGATTGCGGATAGGGGAACCGTGGCAGTAAACAGCCAATCCTGCACCCGTGACTCAGAACTCACGACGATCCGATCGCCGATTTCGAGCAATCCGCTGCCGTCGATTCGCTCCGGCACAACGATTGAGTTTGCTCCTTGGGTGCCACCGGTTCGGGAATCCAGGATGGGTTCTCCGTCCTGACTCACAACAACCGTGCCTCCAATCGCGTCGATTGACTCCGACAGTCTCTGACGCATCTGAAGTGACGAGGTGTCGATTTCGAGGTATCCGAGCGGCGTGAGCTCTGCGTCGTAGATCTTCCGCACCGCAACAATCGTGCTGTCGTCCACGAGCCGCGGAACCCATGTCAGCGCGCCGTCTGCCCGATTGGCGAGAGTCTGTACCGTTTCAAAGGATAGGTCTCTTGGTGGCGCCTGCGTTCGAATGCTTCTTCCATTGTTCGCGTAGAGCACCAAGCCTTTGATGTCATCACGTGCAAAAAGCACATTGGTGAGAAGCTCCTCAAGGAGGATCCGTTCACGGGAGGTGACCGCCTCCAGATTGTGCTGGTTCTCTCTGAGGATCCGCAAGACATCTGCGTTTGCAAAGACACCGTAGCTGAGCTCGTTGATCTGCATCAGATTGGTGTCGACGTTGTTCCGAATCTGCTCCACCACCTCACGGGTGTTCTGAAGCTTGAGATCTGCAACGATGGTCCTGACTGAGGAAAACGAGAATGTGCTGAGCAGCAGGACGGAGATCCCCATCAGTCCGCCGTACAGAAGTATGAGCTGAGCGTTGAGTGTCAGACGAGCCCGAAGACCGAGTCTCCGTTGTTTCTTCAGGGGCACGATGTCCGAACCATGACACATCCTGATTCAGGAGAAAAGGAGAGTCCACAGTAGATGCTCTTACTGACGGCTGCCTGTCCCTTGAAAGAAAGAACAATGAGTACCTTGTTTTATTGAGTACCATGCGATATGTTTGTTTCGTAGGAGCTATGATGAAACAAACAGCTGTCATCACGGGAGCAGCGGGAGGGCTCGGCAACTCCTTTGCCTGGGAGTTTGCGGCCAGAGGTTGGGACCTCTTCCTCACCGATCGCGACGAGGAATCTCTCCGCGTCCTCGCCCGCGGCCTGCAGCGAGCTCATGACGTTGTGGTTCGATTGCACGCTTGTGACCTTTCGGACGATACGGATCGATCACTCTTCGCTGGGATTCTCCGCGCGGAAACACCCTCTGTAGGTGCGCTGGTCAACGTCGCTGGATTCGACTCTGAGGGTCCCTTCGTCTCCAGGGATCCCGCGGTATTGATCCGAATGATGCGAGTGAACATGGAGGCGGGCATGGTCCTCACTCACTCCCTGTGCTCGTTCCCCAGATCTACGGAGTTGCTACGCGTCATCAACGTTGCTTCGCTTGCGGCTTTCTACCCCATGCCGTTCAAGGCAACCTATGCCGCCACAAAGAGTTTTGTACTCTCATCCTCGCTCGCGCTTCGCGAGGAGCTCTCAGGTGTGGCCACCATCACCGTCCTCTGTCCGGCGGGGATGCCCACAACACCTTCCGCCCGCCGGGCGATTCTCGATCAGGGTGCCTTGGGCCGGCTGACTACTCTCAACACAAGTGATGTGGTTCGGGAAACGATCGACGCCGCCATGCGCGGACGACCGATCGTCGTTCCAGGGTTCCTCAATCGAGCGATTCTTCGCGCTTCCCATCTGATACCCTCGCGACTCGTCGCGGGGTTGATTGGACGCCGATGGGGTACGGCGCGGAGCTACCCGGAGCGAAGGCCGACTGAGAGGTTGGCGGGAGGTGGATCATGAGCGCCTGGAACGAAGGGCGTCCGGCGGTGGTAATCACCGGAGGAACCTCCGGCCTTGGTCGGGCAGCGCTTCTTAGGCTGCTGCGCTCCGGGGCGGATGTCGTTGCCATCGGCCGGAGCGAGGATCGATGCGCATCCCTCGAGTCGGAACTCCAGGCGGAGTTTACAACCCAACTTGTGCGTGTCGTTCCATGCGATCTCTCCACGACTCATCGGACGCGAGAGGGAGCCGAGCAGATTAGGGCGATACTCCGCGAGTCTGGCCATTTGGCAGTCGACGTTCTCATTAACAACGCCGCGGTGGCGTCGAGCTGGCGGATTACCACCGCAGAAGGCTATGAGTCGCAATTCGCCGTCAATCATCTTGCGCCCTTCTTGCTCACGAATGAGTTGATGCCGCAGCTCCAACTCGGCTACCCAGGGCGCGTAATCGTGGTAACGTCAGGGAGCCATAGAAACGGGCGCATCCATTGGGGCGACCCTATGCTCACCAGAGGATATTCGATGCTACGTGCTTACCGTCAGTCTAAGCTTGCAAATGTGCTCTTCTGCACAGAACTCAACCAGCGGTACGCCCCTACCGGACGGCTTCGAGCGTATGCCTACGACCCCGGTCTCATGCGGACAGACATTGGGTCGAAGTCCACGGCCGGAATCGAGCGAATGATCTGGGGACTCAGAGTAAGAAGTCCAGGAGCGATTGATCCTGATGTGTCGGCGAGAGCTCTCGTGAGACTCGCTCTTAACGAGGTTCCGAAGCCCGATCGATTCTACCGTCAACTCGAATCCCCCGCCCGGCCCGCACGGAGATCCACCGACCTTCGAGATGCAGCCCGCCTGTGGGCCGTGTCTGCGAAGCTGTGTGCGTCTGAGAAGGCTGTCCCGCATTGAACGCTCAGCTCAAGAAGGGAATCCTCGACATGCTTGTGCTTGCGCAGATCGATTCCGTAGACCGGTACGGGTTTGAACTCGTTGAACGAATCTCCCGGCACGTCGAGATCGCCGAGCGGACGATCTATCCGCTTCTCAAGCGCCTTCGAGACGACAAGCTCGTCACCACCTACTTGAGAGAATCGGATCAGGGTGCGCCACGCAAGTACTACCGCATCACAAAGGCGGGACGGAGGTATTTGGAGGACGCGAGGGTCGCCTGGGGCGAGATTCGTGACGGAGTGGATGCCCTTCTGGAGGACAACGATGAACAGGAGTGAGTACCTCGACCGTATCGAACGTGAGCTTCGCTTCCTCAATGCTGAGGAACGTCGCGACGTGAGGGAGGATCTTGCAGAACTCTACGACGGTCTGCTTGAGCGCGGCCTTGACGACGATGGTGTCCAGGGCCGCATTGGGAGTGTCCGGGAGGTCGTGAACGAGTACCGTATCAGCGAGCAACTCGATCGGACCGAGCGCTCGCCGTCCGCCGCGTCCGGCGCCCGGCTGGGATGGATGACCCTCACGGGTCGCCTGGCGCGTGGGTTTGGTGTTCAGCTCTTTGGGCTCGTCTGGTTCGGCCTCGCGATTCTAATGCTGGGAGTCTTCCTGACCATCGTCGCAGCCGTGGTCGTTGCGGTCATGACGGCCTTTGGGTACGAGCCATTTGTTGCGACCTTTGCCGTTTCGGATGCTTCCGTCACCACCGGCGTGCTCGTCTCCGTCTCCATCGCGTCTCTGGCGCTCTCCGCGCTCCTTGCGCTTCGCCTCCTTATGCGAGTCATCGCCGCTCAGGTCCGCCGTCGGCTTCGTTCTGATCGCCACACGATTCCAAGGCAGGACGCACATCAGCCGGGAAGGTTCTCCGTGTGGCTCAACAGATGGGCCGCGGTTCTCCATGTGTTTGCGGGAGCCTTTGCACTCGCCATCGTCGCTGCCGCTACCTACCCTGTGTTACCGTCCGGCGAGTTTCCAGTGGTAGTCGAACGAACTGTTACTCTCGACTCATCCGCAATCTCTCGAATTGTCGTAGACGCAACGAGAAACCGAGTCTCCCTCGTTTCGAACGCCGATTCTTCAACCCGGGAGGTGACTGCGAATCTCCGCGCGGAAATGGAGCTGACATTCGCACAACTCTTTGCCCTGGAGGGCCGGGTCGCCGAGGGCTCCGCCACCATCCGATCGCTCTACCAGGAGGGTCTCAGCTGGGGGATTAATCCGTTCCCTGAGCTGGTCGTGGTGATTCCTGTTGATGTCGTCGTTCCCATTCACATCCAGGCTCGGGAGTCTCACATTGACGTTAGTGGTCTCTCGCCAGATCACCAGCGTTTGGTCACAATTGAGTAGGTAGCTGGGCCGTCGTTCGGTAATCTCCCTGCCGCTGACACCTCGCTCCACGAATCGTCGGTTCCGCGTGCGGGATCTACGGGAAGGCCTCTCGTCAACTTGCTCGACTTCGCTGGCGCGGCTCGCGATCCGGCTGCTCTCCTCCCATGACGAACAACTCCGAAGTGCTTGAGTCGGTGGCTACTCCTTTGAATGAGAGGGTCACAGAGCGGAACGTGGGTAGCTGACGTGAAAAGGCGAAGCGTTTCTGATCCGTACGCCTGAATGCGAACCTCTATACGTCCTGGTCCCTAGTCTGCAGGTCCGCGACCCACAGGCGGCTCGTTTCTCGTTGATGCGAAGGACATCCCTTAGGTACTCATTCTTCTGACTCATGTGGATTCCCCTCTGTGAGATGCAGAACGATGCGGCCCAACAGGAACCGTCCGAATGGATCGCGGTCGTGGAGCAGGCTTGTAACCACGACTCGCCACCCAGGGCGATCGCGATTGGCCACGTGTTCAAACAGGTAGCCGC
>JANQQY010000366.1 GCA_028284845.1 Spirochaetales bacterium | reverse complement strand
AAGTCGCATAAGAAATGAGCGTGCGTGAGGGAAATCGCTCTCCGCAAGGAGATGCTCGGACTCATCCTGCTCCGCCTCGTCTCCGTCCCGGCCGTCGCGTTCCGGCCGGCCGTAGGTGTCGAGGGCACTTCGCGCGAAAGCGAGCGTGGTCTCCACACCCTTCTTTCGCGCGTAGGTTGCGACGTCCGAGACGCTCCCTTCAATGAGGACAGGAAAGCCGAAGTGGACGTTTTGCGCATCGCCCGCCTGGACGAGGCTGCGATGGCGACCTCGCATCAGTGCGTTCTGAAAAGCCGACGCGATCTCGGTACGGCGTGCGATGTAGCGCTCGATCTCCTTGATCTGAATCGTTCCGAGGGCGGCATTCATGTCAGGAAGGAGCGTGTCCGCGGGTAGTCTATCGGCGGTCCGGCGCAACGCTGTGCGGTCGCCTCGCGACTTTGCGAGCACGAGGCACCCGCCGCCCGCGGTAATGATATCGTCCGGCTCGAGCCCAACGATCGTGAAACGACCAAACTGTCCCACTCGATCTTCACCGGTATTCGCGCCCAGCCCCTCGGACACATCTTCAATAAGCGGAACGCCAAGCGCCGCCAGTTCGTCCAGCTGCGGGACAAACCCAAGATGCGCCTGCGCAACGACCGCTCCAACCGGATTGGACGAGCCGGAGAGTTCCTCGACCAATGCTGCGACGTCGGCCGCGTCAATCGATACGGAGTCAGCAACGACATCTGCATAAACGGGACGGAGAGTCCGTGCCAGAACCTGCTCGTGATAGGAGTGGGGAGCGAGCGGATCCAGAACGACCGACGCACCGGGCGACAACGACAGATGGTCGAGTGCGAGACCAAACGCTCGGGTTCGCTCGCGGAGTGCTATCCCTCCAGCCAACGAAAGATAGTTCGAGACACTGTCGCAGAGTTGGCCGGAGAGTGAGCCCGGTCCAAGACTATCGGTGACCATGCAGCTCAGCACCGCATCCATGTCCTTGCGTCGAATGCTAGGACGAGCAACGAGTATCATTGGGCTCCTATCGCTGGATGTGCTCTAGCTGTTGTAGCTCGCGGACGCTGAAGAGGCGGTTGATGTCAAGGATGATCAAATAGTGGTTCTCCTCGTTGACCACTCCTTGAATGTATTCGGCTCCGATGCCGGAGATCACTTCCGGCGGCGGCTGAATCGCCTCGGCTGAAACCGTGACAACGCGCGAGACCTTATCAATGATGATCGCCATATGACGACCGTCGATATTGATGACGACAAATCCGCTGAGAAGCTCATCTTCTTCGCTCAGGTTGGCGTGCTGAATATGAAATCTGCGGTGCAGATTGATGACGGGGATGATCTCCCCGCGAAGGTTAAAGATGCCTTCAACGTAGGCCGGTGCATTTGGTATTGGGCGAACGTCTTCGATCTTGACGATGCCTTCCACATCCATGATGTCTACACCGTAGAGCTCCTCGCCGAGTTGGAAGGTGACGACTTGGAGCGAGTCAGCAGAATCCGACATGGCACAAATGTAGTAGAGGCTCAGGCTTCGTGCAAGGGAGGAGCACAACTCTCGCGGATGGCGATGTGAGCGCGGAGGAGTCGCTTCACCGGACGCGGTCCTTCTGGATGTTGCATTCGCTCCATCACGGTTTCGATCGCCGCGGCGCCGTGACCGGCAGCCGGTAGTACCATTGTGGTAAGCGGCGGATTGAGGAAGCGAGACATGTAATCGTCATCAAAACCGACGATGCTCATGTCCTCGGGAATGCGGCGCCCTGATTGCAGAATGGCCTGCATCGCGCCGTAGGCGACCACATCGTTGCCCGCGAAGACCGCCGTGAGATCGGGAGCGAGCCGAAGCAACTCGCGCATCTGTGTGTAGCCGCTCTGTTCCGAGAAGTCGGCATGACGAACCAGGGTCGGCTCCGGCTCGATGCCAGCGCTC
>JANQQY010000365.1 GCA_028284845.1 Spirochaetales bacterium | reverse complement strand
TTGTGGTTGCGCTCACGTCGGACCTTATCTCGGGAAGGCTGCTTGAGACCGATGTGTCGCTCTACCGGCCGCTTCTTGCCGGCGCGGCCGCGGTTCTCTGCGCCGGCTCAGTCGCACTCGCCTTTGTCCCAACAGCTCCGTCTCGAATGCTGAGCGCCCGCAACCCGTTTCGCAACCTCCGCATTATTCGGGAAGATGCGCTCTTCCGGAAACTCACGATCGCATGGTTCATCCTTGGCTTCAGCAATCTGTGGACCGTTCCGCTTCGCGTTGTCTACTTAGCGGAGGCCGAGCGAGGGCTCGGGCTATCGCCGTTTACGGTGATGCTGATCGGCGGTGTAATCCCGCAGGTGACACGTCTGATCTTCAGCCGTATCTGGGCCGGCTTCTTTGACCGGACGCATCTCGTCCTTGTCAGGATCATTCTTGCACTCATTCTGGGAGCCGGGATCTTCGTCTACTTCGCAACGGAGATCCTCTGGGTCGTTATCGCCGGGCAGATCCTGATCAATCTCGCGTTCGCGGGTGGCCCCATTCTGTGGCATCTCTGGGTGCCGAGGATTGCGCCAAAGGGCCAGAGCTCGGTCTACATGTCAGTCCACACCTTTATGACCGGAATCCGCGGAACAATCGGTCCGGCGCTTGGATTCCTCGCGACCACCGCGCTCTCCTTCCGACAGGTCGGCATGATCAGCTTCGCCGGAACCATCATCGCGTCGGTCTATCTGATCCCTCTGCTCAAGGAGCCGCGAGCAGCTGCGCCCACGTCTCGATGACTCACTCGAGGTCGATAATCAGCCGATCACCGTCTTGAGAAAGGCGCCCGTCCGCTCCCAGTCGGGCGGCGATCGCAAATCCTTTCACGATGCTCTGAAAGGGATCGATAGGAACGACTCGCCGTGGAAAGAGCTCTTGAATCGACTCTTGGATCGCTGGGATCAGGGAGGTCCCACCGGTCAGAATGACGCTGTCGACCTGATCAGGGCCGGCTCCGTCCGAGCGGCAGAAGGCGGAAATCTTTGTGGTCACGCTTGAAAGGTAGGTCGCGAGCGATGACTCCATCTCCTCCCGCATGAGCGAGAGCTCGATGTCGACCGCCGGGAGTCGTACCTCAGCGACGGCCTCTGTGGTGAGTCGCTGCTTCGCAAGATCGACTGCGTGAAAGAGATGGTAGCTGTAGTTGCGGACGATCAGGAGCCGTGCACGATTGAAGCGATGAGCCGCCGACGGCAGCACCCGCATCGCTTCTCGGAGCCTATTCAGATACTCGGGCTGATTGAGCATATAGGTCGTCCGCCAATTGAGGATCAATGGAACGAGCTCGTCCACCTCCAGATTGTGTGGGCGGACCTCAGCCAGTGTCTCCTCGTCAAATCCAATGAGCGGAAAGACGTGGTCGCGGATCAGCATCTCCGTGATGATGTCGCCACCCAGGGCATAGCCGTCATTGTCGCGCACCTCAATCCGATTCGCGGCGATTCGCACGAGCGAGAAGTCGAGCGTGCCGCCTCCAAAGTCGAGAACCAGCACATTCTCGCCTCGACCGGCGCGTGGCTGAGGATCGGCCACGGGCGAAACCCGGTCGCCAACACTCCCGCCGGCCATCCAGGCAAGGACCGGTGCTATCGGCTCCAGGAAGAACTCGGCGCTCTTAAGGCCCGCATACGAGAGCGCCTCGCGCATCCGATCGATCGCGCGATCATTGCAACCTTCCTGGCCATCTGTTCCCGGACACTCGTAGTTGACCGGCCGTCCAACTCGAATGGAGGCGTTCTCAACCTGAGGCACCTGCCCGGTGGTGCGAGAGAGGAGATGTTTTAGGAGCGAGGAGACGACGGCGACCAGCCGGAAGCGGCGCCCGAATAGCTGAACCGATTCGAACACAGTCTGCCCGAGGAGCCGTTTGGAACCGGCAAAGAGAAAGCCGGGCAGGTTGAGGTCGGTGACACCGGTCACGGAAGCGTCGTACGAGGTGGGTGCAGGATCGAACCCCGTGTGGTCCATGCTCTCAAACGCATTGTCGCCAAGTACGATCTCGATGGTACCCACCTCGTACTTCTCAAGCTGTATGCGGCGTCCTTCATTGTCGGCGAGGAATCTGGTTCGCGCCGCCTCTCCAAAAAAAGGACGAAACTCTCGATCAACATAGAGCAGCGAAGGCATCGTGATCTGTTCGTTCTCAAGGTAAACGGTCAGGAACTCCTGTCCGTCATAGATGCAAACGGTCGAGTTCGTCGTGCCAAAATCTATCCCAAAGCCAAGTCCCATCGTCGGTCTCCCATCTTGACCCAAGCGGTCGAATCGGATATCCTGTAGGTGTCTTCATAAATACCTACAATATAAGTATTTATACGCCATCCATCGAAAAACATACTACATTTCCAAGCAATGTCAAACCGGCAGTGGCCACCGCCATGGAGAAGACGTACCATGAGACGGTGATTGAACGCTCGGTACGTCACCTCCCTGATCACATCTATCCACCCCTACCGTGGTCCATTGTTGAGACCGAGTTCGGCGAGGAGTGGATGGGGAATGCGGAGACCATCTTCGCTCTCTCGAACGGGTTTATTGGTGTCCGGGGAACCCTCGAGGAAGGGCGTCCGTCGATTGAAGCGGCGACCTTCTGCAACGGATTTCACGAGACGTGGCCCATCGTGCACGCAGAAGAGGCATTCGGCTTCGCCCGAACGGGCCAGACGATCGTAAACGTGCCCGACACCACAATCATGAAACTCTACGTGGACGACGAGCCGCTCTATCTCCCCACGGCCAGACTCACCGAGTACAGGCGTGAGCTCAGCTTCAAAGAGGGAATCCTTCGGCGGTCGATGAACTGGTCGACGCCGGGCGGAAAGCAGGTCCGGATCACGACGAGCCGCATCGTATCACTCGAGTACCGACATCTCACTGCAATCAGCTACGAGATCACCGTTG
>JANQQY010000357.1 GCA_028284845.1 Spirochaetales bacterium | reverse complement strand
ATCTTGCACGACGCTGGGACGCCTCTCGCCCGGTGACCTATGTGGAGCTGACCTACAATATCCCGTTCTTCGATGACCGCCGAAGGGGATGGGAGGGAGCGGACATCCTCTCCTTGAACTCCTACTTTGGCTGGTACTTTGGAGAGGCCAAAGAGTTCGAGCGTCACGTGACACGTCTTCACGAACGATGGCGCGGGAAACCGCTGATCATGTCCGAGTTTGGCGCCGGCGCTGCGCCAGGACGGATGGACGCAGATGGTCCATGGCGTGGAGATCGCGTCCAGACCGAACGAACATATGCGGAAGACTACCAGGCGCGCCTGCTCGAGACTCATTGGCGGATCGCAAAGAAGTACCCGTGGATACGCGGGTTCTCGCCCTGGGTACTGGCAGACTTCTACAACATCTGGTTTCCCGCAAACCCGGTGCCGAACTTCAACCTCAAGGGAGTGGTCTCTGCCGATCGGTATCCCAAGCAGGGGTTCGATCGCCTCGCCGCACTCTACCAGGAGGATGTTGATGGCTGAGAGGAGCTACGACTTCAGACCGCTCGAAGAGCACTACTCCGAATGGGAGTCACAGTTCCGAAGCGGCAATGGTCCGGGCGAGTTCAGCTATCGCAAGGGCGGACCGACCAGCCTCTACGGCACGACCGACATGTACATCTCCCGCGCAACGATCGGACGCGGTGACCTCACCGATGGAGACGCCGACGCCTGGGCATCCACCATCAACTCCTTCCAGCAGCGGAGCGGCTGGTACGGGAAGCGCTACACCCTGCACTTCCGGTCGCATACCGCCGCCTACGCGGTCGCCGCTCTCACTCTGATCGGACGCTCCCCGGAGCGTCCGGTAGCGGCCGCGGAGAGGATCGCACGGAGTCGAGCGGCAACAACACGCTGGCTGCGATCGGTGCCGTGGTCGATCGTCTGGCCGGGATCACATGTTGTAGCGGGACTGCCTGCGATTCTCCACATGACCGACCGCGGATCGGATACGTTCTGGGAGACCTACTTCAGCTGGCTCGATCAGGAAGCAAACCCGGAGACCGGCTTCTGGTCACGCGGCGTGCTGCAACGAACCGGCCTACGACCTCGGCTCGCGACTGCCGAGCTTGGCGGCGCCTTTCACATGCACTACGTCTACGAGGCGAGAGGACGCCGATGGCCGTTGCCGGAACGAGTAGTCGACGCGGCGTTGGCACTCCAACACGAGAACGGTCTCTGGGACGGCGAAGTCAGCTACTGCATCGATCTTGACGGACTCTACTGCATGATCCGTTCCTCGCGACTCGCCGGACACTACCGAACGGATGAGGTACGGGAGTCGGTTCACCGCTACCTGCAACGGGCGGAGGCGACTCTGTGCGACCGGGAGTTCCTCTTTGACCGGTACGACAACTCGCACAGGCTGACCGGCGCACTCTCTGCGATTGCGGAATGCGCCAAATGGTTCCCGGAGCTTGTGAAGACGGAGCGTCCGTGGAGTCAGACGCTCGACGTCGCTCCTTTTATCTGAGCCGGTTCGATCACATCACCTTCGCGTGCCATCTCGATTCTCATCGTCGTCTGGCCACCGATTTTCTTCCGATAGTCCGCGAGCATTTCGTCCAGCTGATCGTCCGACCGCAGCGGATCATGATGAAAGAAGTAGAGGTTTTGAACACGCGCGCGATGGGCCTCCTTGATTGCCCACTCGTAGGTGCTGTGGCCCCACCCCGTGAATCTGGAGTCGTACTCGGCCTGGGTGTACTGCGCGTCATGAAGTACCACGTCGGCATCGCGGTAGAACTCTCGAATGCCGTCGTTCTGTTCAACCGCAACCGCCTCGCCTTCCTGCGCCGCCGCCTCGTCGTAGCCGTCGTCATCCGGATTGGTTGGGAAGACGTTTCGAAACGGCTCGTGATCAAAGAGCGTAACAATTGACCTACCCTCGTACTCGAATCGATAGCCGAAGGTCGTTACCGGATGATTGAGAAGCTTGGTGCGAATGGTCATCCCATCGCCAAGGTCGAGGATCTCATCGGCGCGAAGGCTGTGGTACGAGATGGTCGCCGAAAGCTCGCTCTGGCGGACCGGAAAGTATTGGTAGCTCAGCTGAATGCCCAGAATCTCTTCCACGCTCCTCTCTTCGTAGTTGACGGGACTGTAGATGGCGAGCTCGGTTCCCGGTATGAAGTTGGGAACGAAGAATGGAAACCCGATGATGTGGTCCCAATGGGTATGGCTAAGGAAGAGTTTCGCCTGGACCGGTCCCTTGGAGAGGTCCTCACGAACAATCTTGTCACCGAGCGGCTTGATGCCGCTTCCCGCGTCAACGATCAAGAGTTTGTCGTCAGGTCCGTATCGAATCTCGAGGCACGCCGTATTGCCGCCGTACCGCACGGTGTCCGGCCCAGGAACGGGGATGGAGCCTCGCACGCCCCAGAGGGTCAGCTTCATCGGTCCTCCTACAGGCGGAGGAACACTTCGGCTTTCCCGATCTCCGCCTCAACCTCGTCTTCAATCGCGTCGATGTAGGTCTCATCAATCGAGAGGGCGGAGAGCGCGTGGTCACTCGCTCGCTCAGGGTATCGATCACCGGAGAAGCCCATCTCTGCGACCGTCACGAAGTATATCGCGGCATGGGTTGAGTTGACGATGTCGCCGTATTGGCCCTCGTACTCGGACGGCCGGATCTGATACTTGATCGTATCCAAGATGGCATTCCCAAGCTTCCATGCCTCGCCAATCTGTACACCAACAAAGGTATGATCGAATCCAAAGACCTTGCGTTCTGCGGCGGCCAGCGGAATGTGCTGTCGATCTGCAATACTCATCGCTTCGACGTAGAGTTCGCTTAATGCATTATTGAGCGGAATCTTGCCAATCCCGTGAAGGAGGCCGGCGATGAAGTACTCCTCGAGTCGATTCGCCTCAACGCCTTTCTTCTTCGCAATCAGTTTGCTTGTCACACCTACGGCAAGCGAGTGGCGCCAGAACGCCTGTGGGTCGAGCGCCCGAAACTGATTTTTCTTCCCCAGCGTATCGATGACGGCGGAGCTGAGAGCCAGATTCTTCACGGTGTTGATACCAAGCATGATGATGGCTCGAACCAGCGAGTTCACCTTGTTGGCCACGCCGTAGTAGGCCGAGTTGATCAGCTTCAACACCTTGGCCATGAGAACAGGGTCGAGACTGATCACCTTGTTGAGGTCGACCGGCGATGTCGCCGGGTTGTTCGCGATCTCAACGACCTTCGTGACCGTGACCGGGAGCGCCGGCATTGAGGTGATGTACTTCTGGATGATCCGAAGATGGTCCTCTCCACTCATTCGCTCGGTGACCCCTGAGGTGAATCTTTGCCCAAGCTCTGAATGTGTTCAAGGACGACACCGACGCGGCGCTTCAGGGCGGTACCGATCCCCGCATCCGGGTGATGGTTCGACATCTGCCCGATGTAGCTCAGCGTATCGCGAAGACGTGTCGGCGTGATGGGGAGTGCGCTCTTCTCAACCGCGGGCTGGGCGAACTTCGCACCGTCCTCCCGCAGTCCAGGCCGCCCCGCAAGTCGGGCTCGGAGATACTCGAGTTTGAGACGGACCTCGCTTCCCATGAACTCTTTCTTCTGCTTCGGGGGAAGGGAATCGGTCATGTTGGAGAGATAGTCGAGGAGCCCGGCGGCACTTTTCTGCTGTCCGCTCTGGTGGGGCGCCTGCGTGCGAGGAGGTCTTCGGGCGGTTCGCGGTGGTGGTGGAACAGTGCGTGGTCGCTCCGGCTCAACCTGGATCTCCGCCGGCGGCTCGATTTCGATCTCCGACTCAGGTTCCGGTTCAGATGCCGACTCAGGGTCCGGTTCGACCTCGATCTGCGAGTCGTCAGAATCGCCTTCGATCTCGTCCGACGCGTCAGGCTCGTCATCGATCAGATCATCGATGGTGGGAACCTCGTCCTCGTATCCCGCAGGATCGGCCGTCTCAAGATCCTCTTCCTCCGGATCGCCGAACTCGACCTCGAACTCATCCTCGTCAGGATCGACCGACCCGTCCTCAATCAGTTCAAAGTCATCGGGGACTTCAGCAAGATTCTCATCTTCGAGTTCGTCTTCCAGCTCCTCGTCCTC
This sequence comes from Spirochaetales bacterium, assembly GCA_028284845.1. Lineage (GTDB taxonomy): Bacteria > Spirochaetota > Spirochaetia > DSM-27196 > SLST01 > SLST01. The sequence goes on along the minus strand of JANQQY010000357.1, from coordinate 6,552 downwards.
AGGATCCTCGACGGGCTCCTCTTCGGGAACGGGCTCTTCCTGCGGGATATAGGGCACCGGTTCCGGATAGGGCGGCGGCTCAGAATAGGGGACCGGTTCCTGGTAGGCGGGCGGTTCGGTATAGGCCGGCGGCTCGGCGTGTGCGGGAGGCTCGACCGGAGCGAGAGGCTCGCTCGCATTTGATGGTGGTCCGGCAGACGGAGGAGCAGGCTGCGGAGCCGGATGGGATTGGGGGGCGGGCTGAGGCGGAGCGGACGGTGGAGGCTCTTCCGCCGTGATTGGCGCCTGAGGGGGCGGAGCAGGCGGAGGCGCGATTCCGCCTCCATCGTACTGCGGCCGCACTCCCTCCGCGAACGGCTCGGCGCCGCGTAGTTGGCTTGCTTCCGGGAGCGTGGTCAGTGACGGGGCAAGCGACTGAGCCGGCTCAATCCCCAAGAACTCTTCCTCAGGCTCCTCTTCCTCGTCCTGAACCTGAATCTCCCATTCGTCCGGTTCCAAGAGCTCTTCGCCACCAAAGCTGAGAATGGGGATGCTGTCCTCATCCAGACTCACCTGCTCGTCGACGGCGAGTTCGGTCTCCTCTTGCTCCTCTTCGTCGGGCTGGCTCAACTCGACCAGGCGATCGATGTTTCGATCCCAATCGGTTTGAAGCTCATCTGCAAAGGCGTCGACCGCCTGCTCGTACATCTCGAGGCTCTCCGTGAGGGCCTGGATGTCATCCTCGGTCGCCCGACTTCCCTGCAGATTGATGAGCTCATCAAAGGCTCGCAGAGCCTCATCCCGTTCGCCACCGCGTTGATGTGCCGTCGCGATGGCGGCGAGCAGGCGACCGTCACCCGGATACATGTTCCGGAGCTCCTCGAGCATGGCGATCGCCTCGGCCTGGCGCCCGGCGTCTACCAAAATCGAGGCCTTGAGGAGCAACCCATCAAGATCGCCCGGATTCGCCTCGAGGTACTCTTCAACCTCGCGAAGGGCCGCATCGATGTTCTTGCGGATCTGGAAGACCTTCGCGCGATCGAAGTGGTGCTCGGAGTAGCCGGCATCGAGGGTTACCAGGCGGATGTAGACTTCCTCGGCCCTCTCATCCTGCCCGGATCGCATATAGACATCAGCCAGGAGGCGCGTCGCCTCAATATGCTTGGCATCAGCGGCGAGAATACGGAGGAGGATCTTCTCAGACTCCTGGTACTTGCTCGCCCGAGCGAGGGCGGATGCGAGTCGGAACTGGAGCTCAAGATTGTCGGTATCGAGTGCGGCGAGCTGCTGCAGCTCGTCGAGCGCGCCTTTGACATCCTTGTCGGTGTCGATCAGCTGACCAAGGTTGCCGGCGGCGCGCGAGTACGAGGGGTCTGATTCAAGCGCCTCGCGATAGAACTGCATCGCCTCCCGCGTTCGTCCCTGCAGGGCGTAGTTGGTCGCGATATTGTTGTTGGCCCGAGGATCTTTGCGGTTAATTTTGAGGATTTCGCGGAAGGCCCGATCGGCCTCATCAAAGCGCTCTTGCTTCTGGTAGACAATCCCAAGGTTGTTGAGCGCCTCGCCCCAGCCCGGTCGCGACTTCAACGAGCGGGCGTACTCTGACTCGGCATCTTCGAGCCTTCCCTCTTCCTCGTAGGCGAGCCCCAGATTGTACCGCAGGGTTGGGTGATTGGGATCGATCGAGAGACCGAGGCTAAAGGTCTCGATCGCACGCTTGACCTGGCCACGACCCTGGTAGAGCGTCCCCAGATTGTTGTAGGCGAGTACATATCGATCGTCGACCTCGAGGGCCTGGAGATAGGCTGCGATCGCTTCCTCGATCTGCCCGAGATCCTTCAGAATGTTGCCCTTGTTGTAGAGGATGTCGGCGCGCTCGCCAAAGAGTTGCTCGGCCTGCTGGACGGCACGGAGCGCCTGGTGGAGTTGACCCTCCTGCCGAAGGCTCACCGCGATGTTGTTAAACGCCTCAGCATTGACCGGGTCGAGTTCGAGCGCTCTGCGGAAGACACGAATGGCATCCTTGTTCCGACGAGTCCGCCCAAGGATGATGCCCTTCAGGATGTGGCCGGCGATCGACTCCGGATACTCCTCCAGCATCTGATCCACAAGGAGATCGGCTGTCTCATAGTCGCGGAGACGAAAGGCGTTTCGCGCACGTACGAGGAGTTCCTGTACCCGTTCACTGATCATCTATGCACTCTGGACGGCCTGGCCGCCACCTCCGGGGACATCGCGTGTCTGGACTCCCGCGATTCGTCGTATGCCTGAACCGCGAAGAAGTAGAGCCGGCCATTCTCCAGCCCCTCGAGAACGACTGAGATCGATGGACCTACATCGATCGGCGAGGACCCGGCTCCTGCGTTTCCGAAGTAGCGGCCCGATTGCTCCCCATAGTACACCCGATATCCCCGGACATCCGGTTCAAGCACCGCCGACCACTCGAGGAGCACCTCGCCGTCTCCAGGAACGGCGAGGAGTCGAGCCGGGGGCAGAGGCGGGAGGTCGGGCTCGTAGGTTACTCTGATTTCCGAGAGGCGCGGAGTGACGCCGGTGGTTGGATCGGGGTAGAGATCTGCGCGGAGCTGCACAAAGCGTGATGTGAGGTCGGCAGTTTCAAGGGTCGAGATGGGAAGCCATTCGGGACCGTCGATAGGATCGCGCGATTGGAGCTCTGCGAGCCGGTAGAAGAGGTCGACGTCACTCAGGCCGGGGTCATCGTAGACCGCGCTGATATCGAGCACTTCTGCGCCGGGTGATCCAAGGTCGATGTAGTCGGTGAGAAGGCTCCCTCCCATGTCGGGGAAGACGGGGGCGTCCTCGTCCGAGAGGAACGCATGTTCTATGCGAAGCTCATCGAGCGCACCCACAAATCCCTCGGCGACCCGGATCCCGTCGCCGGGGAACTCCGCAATGCGGGGATAGAAGACCGAACCGTCCTGACGACCCGTCGCGGAAACGTAGGTCAGGTCTACCGGCCTACCGTCGACGAGATACTCCAGCAATCCCGACGTGCCGTCGAAACGGATCAGGTGATGCGACCATTGGCGAGGCACGAGAAGCTCCGGTCCGTCGAGCTGGACGGTCACACCGTTGTTCTCCGGTGTGACAAAGAAATTCGCGAATCGTGCAACGAGAGCTCGACCCTCTACGCCAACAAAGATCTCCTGCCGTCGGAAGTCGGCATCGCGTCCTTCGTTTGCCTCCCAGAGGAAGACGGCGTCGCCATCGTAGAGAGTGGCGGGGTAGAGAAAGAAGCTCATCGAGAAGCTCGACCACTCGCGGCCCGGCATAAAGGCCGAGTCGATTCGCGGCTGCAGGAGAAGGGCATCCTCCTCGCCATCAATGAGAAGCGCGCCTCGTCCAGTGCGCTGAATGGAGGTCGAGAGTTCCGATGCGCCCGGCGTCGTGAGAATCGAATAGTTCATCGAACTGTCGCGCAACGGCAGCGAATCGAACTGGAGCAGAAGCTCGGTCGTTGGTTGGGCGGCGAATGAGAAGGGTTCGATCACTGCATCTCGGAAGCCGCGTCGACCCTCAACGACCAGAATACGCTCGGAGTGGGCGATGCGTGACCAATCATCGGCGGCCCCAATCGTGATGGTTTCCTGGGTCATGGCACGTGAGCCCATTCCCGCAAGGAGAGTGATGAGGAGAAGAGTGACGCCGCCCCTGGTTCGTTTTCGCATGAGACCTTCGTACTTTACTATCGGCATCTATGAAAAAAGCATCAGTGCAGAGACCCAGTGCGAAGGAATCAGTGGCGGACTTCCCGCGCGAGCCTGGCGTCTACCTGATGCGAAACACGTCGGATACGATCATCTACGTTGGGAAGGCGAAGAACCTTCGCAATCGGGTCCGCAGCTACTTCGGAAGAGACAAAGACGCAAAGACCACGGTGTTGATGAGCAAGGTCGATCACATCGACTATGTCGTCTGCACGAGCGAGTACGAGGCGCTCCTCCTCGAGAACAACCTGATCAAGGAGCATCGACCCAAGTACAACATCAACCTCAAAGATGGGAAGACCTACCCGGTTATTCGAATCACGAACGAGGAGTACCCTCGGGTCTTCCGCACCCGCTATGTGGTGCAGGACGGGAGCAGCTACTTTGGTCCCTTCCCCAACGTGCATCAGATCGATCGCTACCTGGAACTGATTGAGAAGATCTTCCCTCTCCGAAAGTGCCGCGGTCCGATCAAGAAGAAGGATCACCCCTGCCTCTACTATCACATTGGTCGTTGTGCGGCGGTATGCGCGGGGAAGACGGGGCACGAGGCGTATGCCAAGCGAATCGAGGGGATCCGCAAGCTCCTCTCAGGAGAGACGAAGGAACTGGTCGCCGACCTGCGTCGCGATATGGAGCGTGCGGTCAAAGATCTTAAGTTCGAGCTCGCCGCAGATCTCCGTGACAACATCGCGGCCATCGAGAACACCCAGCAAGAACAGCAGGTGGTCGACTTCGATCCGGACGTGCGGGACTACCTGGGGATCTACGAGCGTGACGGTCTCGTCTCCATGACGCTCTTCCATATGCGCGCCGGCAAGATGCTGGGGACGGAAGCCTTCCACTCCGACATCTACGGCGACGCCGAGGACTACATCCCGCAGTTCCTGATCCAATACTACAGTGCCGCCAAGCAGTGGCCGGAGAAGCTGATCGTCGGCGCGGAGCGAGAAACGATCAATGCCGTTGGCCCGGATCTGACGCAGTTCTTTTATCAGGAGTTCGGCGAGAAGACCGACGTGCTCTTCCCGGAGAGCTCCCGCGACTCGTCCATTGTTAACCTCGCTGCTGAGAATGCCCGGCGAGATTTGGACAAACGGGTTCGTGAGCAGGGAAATCTCCCCGGCCTCGAGGAGCTTCAGCAGGTGCTCTCGCTTCCTGACCTCCCTCTTCGAATCGAGGGATTCGACATCGCTCACGTTGACGGTCGGCATCCGGTCGCGTCATTGGTGAGTTTCGCGAACGGCCGGCCGGACAAATCGAACTACCGCCGCTTCCACATGCGAACGCTCAACGGCCAGATCGACGACTTCGCGGCGATGCGCGAGGTGATCGCCCGTCGCTACACTCGTGTCGCAAACAACGAAGTGCCGGCTCCCGATCTCATCATGATCGACGGCGGCAAGGGCCAGGTGAGCGCAACGATGCAGATCCTTCGCGCACTCGAACTCTCGATTCCCGTCGTGGGACTCGCCAAAAAGGAAGAGGAACTCTTCCTTCCCGGCCAGTCCGACTCGATTCGTCTCCCGGAAGGATCGGAGCCGCTCCGGATTCTCCAGGCCGTGCGCGACGAGGCTCACCGCTTTGCGACAACCTTTCGGGCGGGTCTTCAATCGGCAGACTTCAGCCTTCAGACGCTCGAGTCGGTCCCCGGCATCGGTCCTACGCGCAGCAAGCGGCTCATTGAGAAGTTTGTCAATCTCGAGGCAATTGCGAAGGCGACGCCGGAGATGATCGCGGCGGAAGCGAAGATTCCGTACGAGACGGCCGAAGCGGTGCGCGATGCCGTGCGTGACTCACGGTCGTCGGCCGAGTAGTCACGACACCCGACCGCCGAGCCCGTCGTCCGCTACTTGAGCATCACCTGGATCACGTTCTCAGACGATCGGATCCGCTCAAGTCGCTCTTCGTCCGGCGCACGGTCGAGCTTAATCGCGCAGCTTGCTGTCGCCGCGCCCTGGAAGATCGTGTTCTGCATCTCTTCAATGTTGATCCCGGCGTCCTTCAGCTCGTCGAGGACCGTGGCGAGAACACCGACACGGTTGAAGTGCCGGACAACCAGGCTGACATCCTTCTCAGGCTTCGCGCGAATGTTCACCGCGTTCACCGGTGCGCCCGTCTCGACGTACGAGCGAATCACTCGGACTGTCTCGGCCGCGATCGCCTCAGAGGCCTGGTCCGTGGAGGCGCCGATATGCGGCGTGCCGGCCGCGAGGGTTGATGCAAACTCGGTAGCCCCAAAATCGGCGCTGCCTCCGGCGGGTTCGTCCGCGTAGACGTCAAGCCCCACTTTGATCCCGCGCTCGCTGATCGCCGACGAAAGGGCCTCCTGATCGACGATCTCGCCGCGGGAGGTATTCACAAAGATGGCGGCCTCAGGAAGCGCGCCAAAGAAATCGGCACCCAGGAGTCCCTTCGTGTCGCGATTCGCGGCCAGGTGAACGCTGACCACATCCGCACGCTCAGCGAGGCTCCGCAGCGTTGCGCAATACTCAACACCCGCCGCTTCTGCGCTCTCCGGAGTGAGACTGCGAGACCAGGCGGCGACGCTCATTCCCAACGCTCGCAGGCGCGCGGCGAGCGCCCGTCCAATCGATCCAAGGCCGATGATTCCAGCCGTCCTCCCTGAGAGCCCGCGCGCCTTGCCGTACTGCTTTTTTTTCCAGGAGCCAGCGCGAAGGTCGGCCGTTGCGTCTGCTATCCGGCGGTCTGCCGCGATGATCAGTCCCAGGGCCAGTTCGGCAACGGCGTCCGTATTCTTTCCCGGGCAGTTTGCCACGGTAATCCCCGCCTCGCTCGCCGCCTCAATATCGATGGTGTTCACACCCGCACCCGCCCGAACCAC